>JBAVPF010000469.1:0-7678 GCA_049692815.1 Acidimicrobiia bacterium | reverse complement strand
CGAGCTCGTCGGCCAGCTCACTCCCGCCGCTTTCTACGATGGTGCCGTCGATCATCACATGGATCCGCTCCGGGGAGAGATACTTGAGGATGCGGCTGTAATGGGTGATCATCAGCACACCGAGGTCCGGCGAGCGCATACCCTCCACAGCCTCGGCCACCTGTCGCACGGCGTCGATGTCGAGACCGGAGTCGATCTCGTCGAGCAGGGCCACCCGCGGCCTCAACACTGCCATCTGGAAGATCTCCGACCTCTTCTTCTCACCGCCGGAGAGGTCGTCGTTGAGCGAACGGTCCAGGAAGGCTTCCACACCAAAGCGCTCGGCCTCCGTCTCGATGCGCGCCATCGCCTCGTCGGCATCGATGCCACGCTCTTCGACCGCCTCCATCATGAACTCGCGAAGGCGAACGCCGGGAACCTCGGTCGGGTATTGGAAGCTCTGCAGCAGGCCCACCCGTGCTCGCACGTCGACCGGGAGAGTCAGGATCTCCTCGCCTCCCACGAACGCCGACCCTGTCACCCGGTATCCAGGCTTGCCGGTCAGGACGTGGCAGAGGGTCGACTTCCCGGAGCCGTTCGGCCCCATCACCGCATGAACCTCCCCGAAGGGGACCTCCAAGGAGAGCTCCTTCACGATCTGCTTGCCTTCGATGCCGGCCGAGACACCTCTGACTTCCAGAGCGGTGCTCACGCGTCCTCCAGCTCCAGATAGACCATGTCATCCTCCACCTTCACCTCATAGGTCGGCACCGGGGTCGTTGCCGGCAATGCTCCCGGCTCGCCCGTCCGGAGGTCGAACTCGGATCCATGCCTCGGGCACTCGACCGTCATGTCCCAGACCTCGCCCTCGGCGAGAGAGGCTTCGGCATGCGAGCACCTGTCACCGATGGCGTATACCTCGTCGCCGACGCGAAACATGGCGATTCTCTTGTCGCCGACCGTGACCCGCACACCCCTTCCCTTCGGGAACTCGTCGAGCCCGGTGACCTTCACCCTCACGCCACTCCCTCCTCGTGTTGTGCGTGGACGAACCTGCGGAACACCTCTTCGGAGACCGGGCCGGCGATCTCCCCGATGGGAAGACGATCGATCACTTCGGCGAAGAATCCCCTTATCAGGAGACGTTCGGCCCTGGGTCGTGACAGGCCCCGACTCTCCAGGTAGTAGAGGTGGTCCTCCTCGAGCGGGCCGACAGAGGATCCATGCCCGCACATGACGTCGTCACACAGGATCTCGAGGTTGGGGACCGAGTGGGCTTTGGCGTTCTCCGAGAGCACCAGATTGCGATTCGTCTCGAACGTCGAGGTCTTCTGCGCATCCTTTTCGATGCGGAGCAGCCCGGTGAAGATGCTCTGCGACGATCCTTCGAGAGCACCTTTGAGGAAGACATCGGAAGTCGTGCGTCGTCCGGCGTGTGTCACCACCAACCGGTAGTCGAGCGTCTGCTCGCCCTCACCGAAGTAGAGACCGGAGACGTCGGAAGAGGAGCCATCACCTTCGAGGACGACGCCGAGATCGAGACGCGCCAGGTCCCCACCGAGCCCGACCTCACCGATGCGCGAGGTGGCGTCACGCCCCACATGAGCACGCTGATGCAACACGATCGAACCTGCGTGATCCATGCTCTGCACGCTCACGAATCGCAGGTTGCCGCCGGTCGCCACGTCGAACGTCACCTCGGGGACCGCCAGAAGGCGTGCGCCCGGCGCGCTCCGATAGACGACCAGGACCCGAGCCTCTGCGTTGTCACCGACTCTCACGTCGATGTGGGGGAAGCTGGCCGAGTCGGGAGTCACACCCTGGACCTCGATCACGAGCGGGTTCTCGAGGGCACGACCGGGAGCGACGTCGACGAAGATCCCGTCGTTGGCGAACGCAGTGTGGGCAGCGGCGAGTTTGTTGTGGTCTACCGGGACCTGGCCGTTCCGCTCGCCGGCTTCCGCCATCCGCTCCAACCCCAACCCATCGGCAGATGCCTCGACAACCTGCCCATCGACGATGAGCACGTGACCCGACGTCATATCGATCGATTCGATGAAGGGGCCGGGCGGAAGGGGATCACCTGGATCCGACACAGGCGAGAGACTGGAGAACGGCAGGTCGAAGTCCACGTACCGCCAGTCCTCCTCGGCGCCTGTGGGCTCCTCGAGGGCCATGAACACCTGGTACGCCGCCTCCATCTGTGAGGCACGCCAAGGGGCGACAGCACTCTGCGCTTTCTTCAGGAATTGGGCATCGAACGCGGTCAAGCCGAGACTCCGGTCGCGGTCAGCAGATCGTATTTCACCTATGGCGGTAGTGCGAATTACCGCGCCGGGTCCAGGGCATCCACGGTGACATGTGATTTGGCGTTCCAGAGCATCCAGCCGAGGCCGTGGGACTCGGCCGAGTCGATCTCGGCGCGCACCTGCGATGCGTCATATCCGAAATCCTGGAGCCACGGTCGCACGACCACCTGGTTGGCGAGACGTCCCATGCCGTCGGTCAGCGCCTTGTCGATCATCTCGGCCGGGTAGTCGTTCGGGTCGTCGTACCCGTACCAGCCGTCGTCGTAGTGGGACGGGTAGAGCATCGGGGATACCACGTCAACGATCCCTGCGATGTCCTCCCACCGCTGCCCGATCCCCCCGTCGTCGATGGCCTTGGTGAGATAGCCGAACACGTCTGCGGCGACTGCACAGCCAAGAGGCCTGAGGGTCGACACGGCCTCGGAGAGGAAGCTGGTGATGGTGGTGAGACGGGTGTCCGGGCTGACGCCCCCGTCGAAGACCGCCGACTCACGCCGGTTGTCCGGGAACCGGACGTAATCGAATTGGATCTCGTCGACGCCGGCGTTGCAGGCCTCCACCGCGAGGTCGATCCCGTACTTTCGGGCCGCCGGATCGGTGGGGTCCAGGAAATACTGCCCGTTGGCCTCGTAAGGCGAGTTGGTCGCCGTATCCCATACCGCCATCTCAGGCATGCGGACAGCGGCGACGGGGTCGTTGAAGACAACGAGACGGCCGATCACGTACAGCTCGTTGGCGTGTGCCTTCCCCACCACCGACTGCAGGTCGTAGGCGGCGTGAGCCGCTCCCACGTCGATCGCCGTCGGGTTGGCGGTGTCATACCAGATAAGCCCCGACTCGTCCTTGAGGTCGATCATGAGCGCGTTCAACTCGGTGTCCATCGCCATCTGGATGAAGGAGTCCAGATCATCCCGAACGCTCTCTCCGTGGAGGTGGACGGCGCGGGCCGTGAAAGGCTCCATCTGGACCACCGATTCCCCGGTTCCCCCGTCCCAGGTGAACTCCGTCGATAGCCAGGCGGGCCGAACGACGTCCACCGCGCCTTCGTCGGCGCCTCGAATCTGGAAATACCCGTCAGGATCGGAGATGGCGTCGCCGGACCCGGCGTCCACGTAGGCGCCTTCGATGCCACCTCCCGATTCGTCCACGACCCGCCCCCGCAGGACCTTGGCCTTCAAGACCACATCGAATTGGTCTGCCGGGCGATCGGTGAGGGTCAACATCTGTGGCACATGCCCTGGTGCGCTCACGCCCAAGACCGTCGCCGATCTGGTCCACACCATCTCGGCGCGGCCGTCCGAGGCCGTTGTCGCCACCTGCGAGCCGTCGACGTCGATCACTGCGGACGCGATAGGCGTTCCCAGGTCGTCGAGGACTCTCAGCTCGTAAGAATGTGATTGACCCAGCAATGACCATCCGGCCCATCCGAGCCAAACCAGAGAGAGCGCAACCAGCAGTCGAAACAGAGTTCGGCGCGTCACGGTTCTCCCAGGTTACCGATGGAAAACGGGTAGTTCTCTTTGGGTTGCCAGATTCACCCAGCCTGGTTAGGTTTTCCACAGGGGGGCTGATTGGAGGCCGGTTTGGGGAAGGCCATCAAGGCCAGACATCCGAGAATCGAGCGGAGCGCCAGCCCATCGGACACGGTCGGGCTGTACCTCGACGAGGTCTCAGAGCACGAGCTTCTCACGGCAGAAGACGAAGTGCATCTGGCCCGTGCCATGGAGCAGGGAAAGAAGGCCCAGGCCGTCGTCAGCTCCGGCGACTACAAGCCGGAGGACCGGGCCAAGCTGATGCGAGCCATCGCCGCCGGCGAAGAAGCCAAGATGAGCTTCATCCGCTCGAACCTGCGGCTCGTCATCTCGATCGCCAAGCGGTACACGGGACGCGGGCTCGATCTCCTCGACCTCATACAGGAGGGGAACCTCGGGCTGATCAGGGCCGTCGAGAAGTTCGATTGGCGCAAGGGGTTCAAGTTCTCCACGTATGCCACCTGGTGGATTCGCCAGGCCATCACACGCGGCTTGGGCAACAACGGGCGAACGATCCGACTTCCGGTCCACATGGTCGACGTCGTGCGCACGGTCCATGACACGCGACAGAGTCTCCACGACCAGTTCCACCGCGCCCCGACCCTGGAGGAGATCTCCGAGGCGTCGGGCCTGGACCAGGAACGTGTCCTCGCCGCCCTGGAAGCACCTGCCGAGACCGTTTCGCTCGACCGACCCGTTGGCGAGGACGGCGATGCCTCACTTCAGGACTTCGTCGAAGACCTGGACGCTGCCGATCCCGAGGATCGCGCGGCGTCGGCCTGGCGGAGAGACCGGCTGATACAAGCTCTCGCCTACCTCGACCACGAGGAGCAACAGGTCCTCTGGCTTCGCTTCGGGCTCGACGGTGATGAGCCATGGACACTCTCGGACGTGGGGAAGGTGGTCAATGCCACCCGCGAACGCGTCCGCCAGATCGAGGCCCGCGGTCTCGCCAAGCTGCGTCACCCCTCCTGCGAGATCGACCTCAAAGGCCTGGTCTAGCTTCTCCGCTGGGGAAACCGGTCTTGCGGATCCAGCACCTCTAGGAAGCGCGCACATAGCGCAGGAACAGTGACCGATCCCCATACAAGACACGGTCGAGATACATCTCCTGGAGCGAGGTCGACGGTCCATGGGCAAGACGCGGCGACTCCCCGCCGACCAGAAGCGGCGCGATGGTGAGCGCCAGCTCGTCTACCAGCCCGGCCGCCACGAACTGTCCCATCAGGCAGGGCCCGCCTTCGCAGAGCACGACACGAGCCATGCGCAGGTAGTGAATGACATCGGTGGTGTGGGTGCGCTTGAGACGCACCACGTCGGCCACTTCGGACAACGCAGCGAACCTGTCGGCAGGTGCGTCCCCATCGGTCAGGATGGTGGCCCGATGCTTCGGGTCCCCGAACACTCTCGCAGCCGGATCGAGATCGAGCGAGCGGCTCACGATGACCAAGTGCGGGGCCGGCTCCAGACCGGCACTCACTCTCGCCGATCGACGCTCCTCGTCGAGTGTCACCGGCCGGTAGTTCTCGGCGCGCACCGTTCCGGCGCCAACGACTATGAAGTCCGGAACCGACCGGAGCGCGGTGAACATGGCCTTGTCGTCCGGGTCGTTGATGGCCGTGGACCCGCCATCCACGACGGTCGCCCCATCGACGGTCGCCACGAAGTTCGCCACCAGCCAGGGCCGCCCCTCATGACCTCTCACGTCAGCGTTCTGCAGTTCGATCGGGTCGACCACGACCCCGCCAGGCTCAGTGCGAATCATGTGCCGACGCTATCGCCTCCAAGCGGCCCGGGGTCGACCAGACGAGCCCGGCGGGCCGTGCCAGGTGGCGACTATTCGCCGGCTTCGACCAGCCCCACGAGGTTTCCTGCCGGGTCCTTGAACATGGCGAAGGTCACGACACCCGGGATCTCCGTCCTCGGCATGGCCGTCGCCCCGCCATTCGCCTCGACTTCGGCGAGCTTGGCATCGATGTCCTCGACGCTCACATAGATGCATTGGTAGACAGGCATCTCGTCGCTTCCCCGGCCTATCGCCCCGTTGACACCCATGTCCTCGCCTTCAGTCATGTGGTAGCCCTCGAAGCCTTCCATCGAGGCGAAGCTCCAGTCGAAGATCGAGGCGTAGAAGCTCTTCAGGCCATCACCATCAGGGCCCATGAGCTCCCAATGGACGATCGGATTGGCGGACATTCGTGGCGCTCCTTTCGGTCGTCGGGCCGTCGGCCCGTCTCATCCGTACTGACGAACGACTCTCGGTATATCGACAACATGTCTACCTTTTCCCGGATGCGACGGATCATCTCCCTCGCCCTCACGCTCACGGTTGCTGCCTGCTCGTCCCCTGAAGAGGTCGCCACCGACACCACGGTTCCCCCCACGACGACGACCACATCGGCGCCGGTTTCCACGACGACGACGGAGTTGCCGCCCTTCGGGGTCAGTTCACCCGCGTTCGAGGACGGAGCACCGATCCCGGTCGAATACACATGCGAGGGCTCTGACATCTCACCCGAGCTTCAGGTCGTAGGTCTTCCCGAGGCCACGAATGCAATGGCGATCATCGTCGACGACCCGGACGCTCCTTTGGGCACCTGGGATCATTGGGTCGAATTCGACATACCGGCGAGCACTGGCTCGTATCAGATCTCGCGCGATGCTTCGCCTATCGGTGTGACCGGAGTCAATAGTTGGAAACTCGAGGGGTACATGGGGCCGTGTCCTCCTCTTGGTGAGGTGCACACCTACCACTTCACCGTCTTCGCCCTCGACGAACCGGTGGGACTCCCCGCCGGCGTCAGCTCCGACGAGCTGCGCTCAGCGATGGAGGGGCGGACCCTGGCGAGCGTGGAACTGCGAGGAACGTACGAGCGTCAGGATGCGGGCTGACCGGAGACCGCGGCCTGGTCGGCCGTGACCCCGATCTCGTCGAGCCCGCCGTTCATGGCCCAGTAAGCCACGAACGCGATCATGACTATGACAAGGATGGTCAGAACACGGTTAGACCGCTTGGCGGCCTGGCCTTCGTAGGTCAGTCTTCCTCCCTCAGAGCGACCCGGGCAGAGTACACAGCGAGGGAGGAAAGACCAGGTCTAGAGGGCGCTCACTCTGCGGCGACGGGCTCCTCGGTCTCAGAGGCCCCTTCGTCGGGCTTCACGAAGCCCTTTTCCTTGAGCTTCGGGATCACCTGATCGGCTATCTCCTCCGCCGTCTCTTCACCGATCCGTGGGCCTGCCTTCTGTACGAACTTCGAGCGGGCTTCCGACTCGGTCAGACCCATGTACTCGTCCTTCTTCTGAGCGACCATCCGGCCGGCCAGATAGACGAGGCCGGCAAACATCGCCAGCTTGACCAAGAACCTGAACGGGTGACGCTCGACAGTCTCTATGGAGTCATCCATGACTTCACCTCCAGATCCCATGGTACAGCCCTCCCTGAGCGGGTTTTCGCGGACTGGTGCGAAGCCCTTCACCGAGAGTGGCCGGTGACGTAGGTTCGACTGACATGAGGACGGTCGTCGCCGGACTTGTCGTCGTCGGACTGGCAGTGGCGGTGTTCCTGGCCTGGCCGCGCGTGGACGAAGAAGTGCCTCTCGCCGATGCGACGGCCACCACCATGACAACGACCACGACTACTTCGGGAACCACATCGACTGCCCCGGTGACGACCGTCGGCTCGCATGTGGTGACCAGTGTCGAGGAAGCCGAGACGATCCTCCGGGAGCTGTGGTTCGGATGGTTCGAAGGCATCTACAACCAGGACGAGGACCGGATCCGAGAGGTGGTCGCGAGCCAGCATCAGCTTGAGCTGGCAAAGAGCCAGTTCGGGGTCATGCAGTTTGTGTCACGGCCACAC
>JBAVPF010000468.1:0-5476 GCA_049692815.1 Acidimicrobiia bacterium | reverse complement strand
GGAGCTCGTTGGCGTGGGCCGCGACCATCACTCCCGAGTCGTCGGCTGCCAGCACCCCGTCGATCCCTACGGCTTCACCGAGCGCCGCTATCGCCTCGGCCGCCGACAGCGGGCTCGAGCAATCGATCTGCAGGTATCGATCGCCCATGTCCATCGGCGGTGGGTTCTCGGAGGCGACGACGAGATCCATGTCCAGGGACTCGGCGGCACGAACGAAGTCGGTTGCCCGGTATGTGCTCGAAGGGAGTATGACGACGGCTCTGGACATGGGGGTTGAGGAATGCTCCAGCTACCATCCTTACAGATGTCCGATACATCGGTTCTCACTATCGGTCCCGATGCGCTGGAGATGATCTGCCAGCTCAGGGACAACGAGCCCGGCGAGGGCGAGTTTGCCCTGTCCATCGAGGTGACCGGGTTTCGCGGGCCTCAGTTCAACTACGAGCTGGCTTTCGTGCCTCTCGAGGACAAAGCCGAGAACTGGGTATTGGAGCGTCATGGCGAGCTCGCCGTGATCTTCCCCAAAGCGGACACCGGAAAGCTGGACGGGGCGGCCCTCGAGCTCAGTGACCAGGGCCTGGCCATGAACAACCCCAACTCGCCGGCGCCGCCGGCGATGTCGGCCCCGGCCGGGGATCTCTCCGGCCCACTCGTCGACCGGGTGCAGCAGGTGCTGAGCGAGCAGGTCAACCCGGCTATCGCCTCCCATGGTGGTGGCGCCGAGCTGGTCTCGATCGACGGGACGATCGCCTATCTCCGCCTCTTTGGAGGGTGCCAGGGCTGTGGTCTGGCGCAGGTGACCCTCAAGCAGGGCATCGAGCGGATCATCCTGGAGTCGATCCCGGAGCTGAGCCAGGTCGTCGATGTCACCGACCATGCCTCCGGCGACGACCCCTATTACCAGAGCCAGAAGAAGTAGTTCGGTTTCGTTGCGGGCTGTCAGCTGTTAAATTCCCCCCGGGCGCACAGAGTGTGCGTGTCCACCGTGCATTGCTTTATCGCTCCATCGAGTTCGCAGCTAGACCGTGGCATTCCTTCGTTGGATGTCAGTCGCTTGGTGCGTTGATCGGCGGCGAGAGCTCAAAGGAGCATTGAGTGTCAACCAACATCTATGTAGGAAACCTTCCGTTCAACACATCGTCGTCCGATTTGGAGAACTTGTTCTCCCAGCACGGCGAAGTCACCGGTGCCTATGTCATCACCGACAGGGACACCGGGCGGTCCCGTGGATTCGGTTTCGTCGAGATGGCGGACTCCGAAGCGGCTCAGAACGCCATCTCGGCCATAGACGGATCGGATTTCCAGGGTCGCCAGTTGAAGGTGAACGTGGCCAAGCCGCGTTCACGTTGACGGAGACCGGAATCGGCGAACCACCCACCAGCGCGGCCTAGTCGCGCCTGGGGCCGTGGGCTTCAGCAGGGAACAGCTCTCACTGTGTGAGGGGGCGTCGATCCCTGACCTGATCGGCAACGGGTGCCGGCTGCTGTTCGTCGGCATCAACCCGGGATTGCAGACAGCGATGACGGGGATTCACTTCGCCCATCCCTCCAACCGTTTCTGGCCGGCGCTCGCCAGGGCCGGCATCATCGACTGGATTCCCGACGTCTCGCCGGTGACCCCGTCGATAGCGACGGGGCCCGACGCATCGGCCGGGGCGGGCATCGGGAGAGCCCCAGGAACGGCGGCATCGCCGTACGCGGCGGTCAGCGGGCTCATCCAACTGGACTCGCTCGGCCCTGGCATGACCGACGCAGAGCGTGAGGACTTCGTAAGCCGGGGACTGGGCATCACCAACCTGGTCAACCAGGCCACCGCCCGCGCCGCCGAGTTGAGCAGGGAGGAGCTGAGGGCAGGTGGTGAGCGTCTGTCGAGTCTCGTCGCCACCATCGAGCCGGCGGTGGTCGCCGTGGCCGGTGTCACCGCCTACCGCGACGCCTTCGGCCATCGAGAGGCGGCACTGGGCCGTCAGGAGCCTGGTCTGACGGGTGCCGAGCTGTGGGTCGTTCCCAACCCGAGCGGCCTGAACGCCCACGAGACAATCGATTCTCTGGCGAACTGGTATCGCCTGGTGGCGGATGCCGCGGGGCTCCGGTGAGCGAGCCCACACCCAGACAGGTGCTCTATGCGCTTGTGGCCGGTGGCTTCATGCTGGTGGTGGCAACTCTCACCATCGGCGGGGCAGTCGCGGGGATCGTCCCCGGATGGTGGTCGGTGACGCTGGCAGTGCTGTTGGCCGTCGCAGGGGGATGGATGGCGAAGAACTGGAGGAGCACCGGTCCGGTGCTGCTGATAGCCGTCGGCCTCTTCGTGGTGTGGCTCGTGGGGACTCTGATCCTGGCCGGCTGAGCTACTAGTCGCCCATCCGATCCAGGTAGAGGCTCTGTGTGGAACGCCCCAGGAAACCCGACGTGTCCCACAGCGTGCCGGTGGCCACGCCACGTCCCAGGGTGCCGTAGGCGGACTCGGCCGACAGGGCGATCCAGTCTCCGTCCGGGTAGCGGGTGAGATGGACCGTCAGGTCGGGGTTCATGAAGAGCCAGCCCCTCCCCAGCACCCTCGATATGCCATTGCAGAAGTCGCCGATGGCTACCGCCCGCTGCAACGGTGTCGTTTCGGTTCCCGCCACGATGGGCATCACCAGACGTGCCCACATCGCTCCGGGCCCCTTGTCGTCGAACCCGCCGAAGATCTCACGGATCTCTATGGCGCTGCGGTGGAACATCACCTTGCCGGTCTGCCCCACGCCCCATGCGACGGTCGAACGAGGCTCGAGGTCGAGGGGCTGGGGAAACTCGAGCCGGGGCGGTTCGGCGATATCGGGGAGCGGCAGGTCCGTCGTCCGCAGCCGTTGCATGGTGGCAACCGACAAGAGGACGTTGGTCGGGTCGTAGACATGTGCCTGGACGGTCTGAATCCGCTTGCCCTCACGAACCACCTCGGTCTCGATTCGCAGTGGGACCAGGGGGATGACCCTGAAGATCTCGACCGTGAGCCGGTTCATCTGCATGGGAGCCAACGTCGGGACGTGTTGTTCGATATGACCGGCGATCAGTGCCGCAACGGCGCCACCGTGCTGGCCTTCTTCGTACCACCCGGCGTTGGCGTGCTCGGTGGAAACGTAGACATTCGCGGTGTCACCCGGCAGATAGATACCTCGAGGGCCGTCAGTCATGGTCGCGAAACGCTAACCGAGACCCCTTTCGGGCGGCCAAATCTGGTTTAGCATTTCACGCAGTGACAACGCAGGCCCCCACCGAGACCCCCCGCGCAGTCTCCAGGATCGGCTCCCCGCTGATCCTCGCGTCCGTGCTCGCCTCCACACTGGGAATCGTCATCGCCCAATTCCTCGACGATCTGGGTGATGGCATCCTCGCCGAGATACTCGGGGGGCGCGACGTCGTCCTCTTCAACAACCGGGTCACGTTCAGTGGTGGCTCCGACCTGGCATGGGCAGGCGGTTTCATCCTCTGTTTGATCGTTGGCACATTCGCCCTCTTCGTGTACCCGACGCAGCGAGGCCATGGGGTTCCCCGTCTGATCCTGCTGTGGACCCTGCTGCACGTGCTGCGTCAGGCGCTGACCCAGGCCGCCGTTCTCCCCTTCGCCGACGGCAGCGGTCTGGCAAAGGCGTACGCCACCCTCGATGCGCCGCCCGGGCTCGACCTGGTCATTGCGGCCGGAGGCGCGATAGGGCTCCTTCTCATCGCGCTGTCGGCAGCCTCCGCGTTTCTCGCTTTCACCCCGCACCGTCGGCTGGTCTCCACCGGGAGGAAGCGGCTCGTCTTCGCCCTCTGGATCGCCCTGATTCCCGCCGTGGTGGCGGCATTCGCCGCCATACCGTTCTTCCTGCCCGACAGCGACGGCCTCGTTCTGGCCGGTCTCCCGCTCGGGGCGGTCATGTTCCTCGCCACCCTGGCGGCGGCCCCCGGCACCACCACCGTTGTCGGCCCGGAAGACGAGCGGACCATGGACTGGCCGTGGGGCCTGGGCGTCTTTCTCATAGCGCTGCTGATCTTCTTCCTCGGCGTGCTCCAGGGTGGTGTTTCGATAGACCCGAGGTCGTGGGGCACCTAGCCGCCGTCATAACCGTGAGCGACGGGGTGTCTGCCGGCGAGCGTGAGGACGGCTCCGGCGAGGCCCTCGCCGGGATGCTCGCCGACCACGGTTACGAGGTCATCCGCGATCTGGTGCCTGACGAGGCAGACGAGATAGCCGACGCCATACGTCGTGCCTGCACGCGTGCGTCGCTGGTGCTCACGACCGGAGGCACCGGTTTCGGCCTCCGGGACGTAACTCCGGAAGCCACCAGGCAACTCCTCGACAGGGAGGCACCCGGTCTCCTCCACGTCATGCTGGCCAAGGGTCTGGAGTCGACGCCCATGGCGGCGCTGACCAGAGCAGTAGCCGGGACGGTCGGCGACTCCCTCGTGGTGAATCTCCCCGGCTCGCCCAAAGGGGCCGTGGAGAGCCTGGCGGCGATCATCGATCTCCTCCCGCATGCCCTGCAGCTCCTGAGCGGAGACAACCGCCACCACTGAGCGAACCTTTGGGCATGGCCTGCGCTACCCACTACCGTGCGCCAGCCCATCGAAGCTGCGGAGGAACATGAAGATCTCACAGGAATTCGTGGTGGCCCGTCCGGTGGATCACGTTTGGGACTTCTTTCAAGACGTGCCTTCGGTGGCCCACTGCCTTCCCGGCGCCGAGTTGACGGGCCAGAACGACGAGGGTGCATATCTGGGGAGTCTCTCGGTGAAGCTGGGCCCGATGACTTCGTCTTTCGAGGGCACGGCGACGATCACACCCGATGAGGCCAACAAGACCGCCACCATCGACGGCAAGGGCGTAGACAAGAAAGGCGGCTCGCGCGGCCAAGTCAAAGTCGTCTACGCCATCGCTGAGGACCCCGGCGGGTCGAAGGTGAGCGTCGACGCCGACGTGACCCTCTCCGGTCCCGCCGCCCAGTTCGGTCGAACCGGTCTCATCAGCGAGATGTCGAAGCGGCTCATCGGCGACTTCGTCACCTGTCTGGAAGGCAAGCTCGCAGCTGACTCTGCAGAAGAGGCCCACACGATCAGGGCGGCGGACGTGCGGGGGATCTCGCTCTTCTTCACTTCGCTGTGGGCGTGGATCAAACGTCTCTTCGGGGGCACCAAAGAGTGAGAAACCGCTATCTGGCGCTCGCACTTGTGGGCGCCGTCCTGCTAACCGCGTGTGGCGGCTCGGGTGGCGACGACTCCGTCGAGGGGCAGAACGTTGTCGTCGAGATGTACGACAACCGCTACCAGTACACCGAGATCCGCATCCCTGTCGGAGGGACCGTCACCTTCGTGGGCGCCGGCAACAACCCTCACAACGCCGTAGATGCCGATGGGGCGTGGTCTACCGAGGATGTCTTCGGGAGCCTGGAGCAGAAGAAGGGCGACGAGGCGACCCTCACCTACAACACGGCCGGGACCTTCAACTTCTACTGTAC
>JBAVPF010000467.1:0-1980 GCA_049692815.1 Acidimicrobiia bacterium | reverse complement strand
GCAGGTGGGCGAAGAGACCGACGCCCCCGGTGCGCAGGTCGACTGCATTCGGGTCGAACCGCGACTCGCACCAGGCGATACGGACTGCGCGATTGACGTCCGCCGCCTCGAAATACTCACTGACCAGAGCTCTCACCTCCACCTCGGAGAGCCATCCCGATGCGGGCGAAGCAATGGTTCCCGTGGCCTCCGAAGTGCTCGGCGACGGGGTCGTCTCCGGGGTCACCTCATCGGTCGGTTGTGAGTCGACGGCGGTGGCGACGATCACCGTGGCATCTCCGCCGAGGCGGGTGAAGGCGAGACCGGCGTAGGCCCCAGCGGTGTGCCCGATCGAGGCGGCGGCCGCCTCGGCCTTCAGCTCCGCCGGATCAGGCTGGGTGGGGGCGAACGCGGCAAAGCCGGCTATGGCTAGCACCAGGACGGCCACGGCTCCGGCGAAATACGACAGGCGCCTCGAACGTGAATAGAAACGCATATAGACCTGACTCCATGCGGACCTCACAATCCGCACCCAGGGCTCTGAACCCTACCCAAGTGGTGGGAGGTCTGCAGCTTGGGCGGGTGTGCTCACCGCTCTCTGACGGCCTTTCCCATCCTCTCGAGCATCTCCGCGATGAGCAATGGATCCGTGGCGAAGTTGAATCGGGCGAACTGTCCCGCCTCCCCGCCGAAGGGGGCTCCCGACGTCAGGGCGACACGAGCCGTGTCGAGCATGTAGGCCGTGGGATCGCCCAGCCGGTATGGGGTCATGTCGATCCAACCGAGATAGGTGCCCTGAGGCGGATGACAGACCGCCTCGGGCAGATGCTCGGCGACCAGGTCGACGAACAGATCCCGGTTCGATTCCAGACGCGCCAGGGTCTCATCGAACCAATCGGTCGACGACCCGTAGGCGGCGGCGTTCGCGATCAGCCCGAAAGTGCCGACCCCGACCTTCTCCGGTGTGAAGTAGGCGGACCACCGTGACCGGTCTTCCTCATTGGTGAGCACGACCTGAGCGCACTTGAGACCCGGGAGATTCCAGGCTTTCGAAGCCGAGGCCACGGTGACCACGAGCTCGGAGTCGAGTCTCGCCGCCGGTGTGTGAGCGTTGCCCGAGTAGACGATCGGGGCGTGAATCTCGTCGGTTATCAGACGGGCATCGTGACTTCGGACCACCTCGATGAGATCGCCCAACTCGGTCTCGTCGAGAACACGCCCGGTCGGGTTCCACGGGTTGCACAGGACGACCGAGCCTGCGCCTGCGGCCAGACCGGCCTCGATGCCGGGGAGGTCGAGTGAGAACCGTCCCGAGTCGTCGGCGGGGCACCGCACCTCGATCACCTCTCGCCCGGCGCGCTCGACCATTCCGTAGAACGGGAAGTAGACGGGACTGTGCAGAACCACTGGTGATCCCGGCCTGGTCAGGTGTCGGATCGCCCGCACCCCGCCCTCGATGACGTCGGGGGCCGGAAAGACCAGGGCCGGGTCAACCGACCAGCCAAACCGATCGGCCCAGAAGCGGGTGGCGGCGACCGCGACGCTCTCCTCGGCGGCGGGGTAGGGGTAGCCGGTCAGCCCCCTGGTGACGGCGTCGTGGAGGGCGTCGGATATGGCGGGGGCCAGCCCGAAGTCCATCTCGGCCACCCATGCGGGGAGGACGTCCTCGTCGTAGTACCCCCACTTGAGGCCTCCGTTGGCCCGCAGGCCCTTCACTCCTTCGATCATCACGACATCCTCATCCGGTCGACCGCCCAAGCCCACTCGTCGCTGGCGGGGTCGATGAGTGAGAAGTGGCCGCAACCGGTGCGATGGTGGGTGAGGCCGAGTTGATCGGCCAGTCTCACCGATCTCTGCACCGGGACGACCTGGTCGGTATCACCGTGGACGATAACCGTGGGGGTCTCGCCAGGGTTCGTGATCGCTGGCGCGCCCGCCCCCACCAGAACCCGGGCCTGATCGGCTCCGACGTCACCGTTCTCGATCGTGGCACCCAGGTCG
>JBAVPF010000466.1:0-1528 GCA_049692815.1 Acidimicrobiia bacterium | reverse complement strand
GGTGATGATCGCACAGGTTCTGTGCCATGTCCCGGTCTCGTCGTCACGCCGGGACGCCCATATCCCTGCGAAAACCATGGGATGGCCGTCGGCGCGGTACACCCAATGAGGTGTTCGGCCATGTTCGGGCGGTTCCCACTCGTAGAAGCCGTCGGCCGGAATGAGACACCGCTTGTGGGCAAAGGAGTCGCGGAACATGCCCGTCGTGGCCACGGTTTCCACCCGGGCGTTGATCTGGAGGGATTTGGTGTCCTTGGCCCAGTGCGCCACAAGCCCCCAGCGCATCGACCCGAGTTGACGCCGGCCCTCCCTTTCCGCCACCACGTACACCGGGTCGGTCGGGGCGACGTTCCAACTCTTGTCGAGTGGCTCCGCGACCACGTCATCCACACCGAAGTACCCGGCGTAGAAGTCGAGATCACCGGTGATGGAGAAGCGCCCGCACATTCTCAGCCGTCGGACCGGTTCCGCATATGCAGGGCCAGCTCTCCCAGCCTCGCGTCGAGAAAGGACTGGAGCGGCTCGTCGATGGAGACCCGATCCATCGCAAGACGCATGCATCTCATCCATTCGTCGGCTTCGGCGCCTCCGATCGGGAAGGGCATGTGCCGCATGCGCAGCCGGGGATGACCCCATTTCTGCTCGTAGAGCGGGGGCCCTCCCAGCCATCCGCTGAGATACATGAACAGCTTGCGCCGTGTGTTCGTCGTATTGGCCGGGAGCATCGCCCCGATCAGCGGCGATTCCGCTTCGATGACGTCGTAGAACGTCTCCGCCAGGGCCCTCACCTTGTCTTCCCCGCCCATCTCCAGATAGGGCGTGGCGGCATCACCCCATGGGTGGGCGGCGTTCGTCGGCTGGCCCGGCATCATCGTCAAGAAGTATCCCACCGATCAGGGATGTCATCGAAGCGCGCCAATCGCATGTCGGACCTGCGGCCCCCGGGAGATCATGAAATCGAACGCAATTCCCCGTGGTTCGGCGGAGTGGCGATCCGGTTCTGCTCGCAGTCACAGCAGTTCATTCTCTCCCACTTGTATCGGGGTAGAAGCGTCGCCGTGCCCATAGGGCGATGTAGACGAGGCCAACCAATACCGGCACTTCGATGAGGGGTCCGACGACACCGGCCAGGGCCTCGCCGGAGGTGACGCCGAAGACTCCGATAGCGACTGCGATAGCGAGTTCGAAGTTGTTGCTGGCTGCTGTGAAGCTCATGGCCGTGTTCTTCTCATACGACATCTTGAGTTTGAGTCCCAGAGCGAATGAGAACACCCACATCAGCCCGAAGTAAACCAACAGAGGTACGGCAATTCGGGCGACATCGAACGGCTGTGATGTGATTGTCTCACCCTGAAGGGCGAAGAGAATGACGACAGTGAACAGCAGCCCGTACAGAGCCCAGGGTGCGATCCTGGGCAAGAATCTCGACTCGTACCATTCGACACCTTTCGTGCGCTCACCCCAGCGTCTCGTCAGATACCCGGCCAACAAAGGGATGCCCAGGAACACCAGGACACTGCGGGCGATG
>JBAVPF010000465.1:0-3290 GCA_049692815.1 Acidimicrobiia bacterium | reverse complement strand
CCCCATAAGTGAGCTGCGTGACGCCATCACCGAGATCGAGCGCGTGGGGGTGCTCACCCGCATCGTCTTCCTCGATGCCGAGGATTCGGTGATCGTCAGCCGCTACGAGGAGAATCGCCGGCCCCATCCTCTTCGGCTCGCCACCATCAGCGAGTCGATCGAGGCGGAGCGTGAGCTGCTCGGCGAACTGCGTTCCGTGGCAGACGTGGTCATCGACACCTCTTCCCTCAATATTCACGAGCTGAGGGAACACCTGACGACGTTGTTCTCCGAGGATGAGATGAATCGTCCCATGCGGGTATCCATCCGCACCTTCGGCTTCAAGCACGGCTCCCCTCGAGACACCGACCTTGTCTTCGACGTCCGCTTCCTCCCCAACCCGCACTGGGTCCCCGAGTTGCGCGAGAAGCGCGGCACCGATGCTGCGGTCAGCGAGTACGTCCTCGGCTCCAATGGCGCCAAGGAGTTCGTCGATCGCGTCGATGAGCTCCTCCAGTTCCTGATTCCCCGCTTTCAGGGGGAGGGGAAGTCGTACCTCTCCATCGGGGTCGGTTGCACCGGCGGTCATCACCGCTCGGTGGCCATAGGCGAGGAGTTGGCGACCCGGCTCGCCGCCCAGGGCGTCAACGCGCACGTCAGCCATCGCGACGTCGATCGGTGACGGCCAAACCCGAGACCGTTCTCGAGTCCCTCCTGCTCGACCCGAGCGGCCCCTCGGTCGTGGCCATCGGGGGAGGGCACGGTCAGGCAGCTGCCTTGGAGGCCATCCAGACGTATGCAGGATCGATCGCAGCGCTCGTCTCCGTTGCCGACGACGGGGGGTCGTCGGGGAGGCTCACCGGTCTTGGCATCCCGCCGCCGGGGGACGTGCGCCGGTGTCTCCTCGCCCTGACGCCGGAGCCGTCGCTGTGGTCGGAGCTCTTCGCTCATCGCTTCGAGGAGGGCGACGTCCGGGAGCACTCGCTCGGCAATCTGATCCTGGCTGCACTGACCGAGCTGTACGGCGACTTCACCAGTGCTGTCGAAACCTCGCGGCGAATGTTGGGTGCCCTCGGTGAGGTCATACCGGTGGCCGACGTCCCCGTCGGGTTGTCCGCGGTGGTGGACGGAGTGCCGGTGAGGGGCCAGGCGGCCATAACACAAAGCTCGGGTCACATCTCGGAGCTCCGCATCGACCCGGCCGACACGATCGCCACCCGGCGTGCCCTCGAGGTCGTGGCGACCGCGAACCAGATCGTGATCGGCCCCGGGAGTCTGTACACCTCCGTGATCTCGGCTTTCCTGATCCAGATGCTGGCTCCCGCCGTGATGAGGTCGTCGGCGCGCAAGATCTTCGTGCTCAACCTGGTTACACAGACCGGGGAGACACTGGGCATGAGCGGCCTCGACCACCTCATCGCCCTGTCGCAGCACGCCGGCATCGAAGGCCCCGGGGTCGTGATCGCCCACGATGGCCCCCTGCACGTCCCGGAGGGCCACGAGCGGGTGGATGTCGACGCCCACGAGGTCGCCGGGCTCGGCTGGGAACTGGTGAGGGCGGACGTCGCCGACGAACATGCGGACTGGCCGGAGCATGACCCGTTCAAGCTGGGTCGTGTTCTCGAAGAGCTCGCAACTTCGAAGGATTGAGCATTGACGAGATACCTGACATTGGATGACGTCGAAGTTGGCGGGAGGAGGGTCCTGGTGAGATCCGACCTCAACGTCCCGCTCGCGGAAGGGGAAGTGAGCGACGACTTCCGCCTCCGTTCCGCACTTCCCACGCTGGAGCGGCTCGTGGCTTCGGGAGCGGCCGTGACGGTTTGCTCCCATCTAGGCCGTCCCAAGGGCGTGGACCCGGGTCTCTCGCTGGAGGTGGTCGCCCGGCGCATGGACGAGTTGAGTGATTACGACGTGCGCTTCGAGAGCGCAGGTGACATCACGGTTCTGGAGAACACGCGTTTTCTCGAAGGTGAGACCAGCAACGAACCCGACACAGCCCGGCAGTTGGCCGAGGGTTTCGACCTCTTCGTCCAGGACGCTTTCGGATCGGTGCATCGGGCCCACGCCTCCACAGTCGGCATCGCCGAGCTGGTCGAATCGGCCGCCGGCCCGCTTCTCGACGCAGAGCTCGCCGCGCTGGGAAGGTTCCTGGGCGAACCCGCCCGCCCCTACACCGTGGTGTTGGGTGGGGCCAAGCTGTCCGACAAGCTGGGAGTCATCGAGAATCTCCTGCCCAGAGTGGATCGCATGCTCGTCGGCGGCGGCATGTGCTTCACGTTCCTCTCCGCCCAGGGCATGGGCGTCGGGCGCTCTCTGGTCCAGGAGGACATGCTGGAGAAGGTCTGTGACCTGTTGGAAGGGCCGAACGCTCACAAGATCGTCCTACCGGTCGACATCGCCGTCGGCGAGGAGTTCTCGGAGAGGGCGACCCGTCACGTAGTGCTGGCGTCCGAGATTCCGGACGACACGATCGGGCTCGACATCGGGCCCGAGACCGGCGCCGGCTACTGGGAGTTGATCGGGTCGTCGGCCAGCGTCTTCTGGAACGGTCCCATGGGTGTCTTCGAGTGGGAGAGCTTCCGCAACGGGACGGAGCACATCGCCAGGGCCATGGCCGATTGTGACGGCTTCACCGTCGTCGGGGGAGGCGACTCCGCCGCAGCCTTGCGGCTTCTCGGGCTGGAGAGCGCGGTCAGCCACCTGTCAACAGGCGGCGGCGCCGGTCTCGAGCTGCTGGAGGGCCGGATTCTGCCGGGGGTCGCGGTTCTGGAAAGATGGGTGCGGTGAGCGAGAGAACACCGCTGATCGTCGGCAACTGGAAGATGAACGCCAACCACCTGGAGGCGATCCAGATGGTCCAGAAGCTCTCCTACCGGCTCGAGCCAACCGACTACGAGAGGGTCGAGGTGGTTGTGGCGCCCCCTTTCACGGCTCTTCGCTCCATCCAGGTCGTCCTGGAGCAGGACCGCATCCCGATCGGGTTGGGCGCTCAGAACGTCCATTGGGCCGACTCGGGTGCCTACACCGGAGAGATCTCGCCTCCCATGCTGGCCAAGCTCAATGTCCGTCACGTGATCACGGGGCACTCGGAGCGCCGCGCCGATTTCAGTGAGACCGACGAGGAAGTCAACAAGAAGGCAAAGGCTGTGCTCGCCCAGGAGATGGCGGTCATCGTCTGTGTCGGGGAGACCCTCGAGCAGAGGGAGGCCGGGGAGGCCGAGCAGGTGGTCAAGTCACAGCTGGCCGGCGCCGTCCGGGGTTTTGGTGAGGAGACGGCCATGTCGTTCTCCATCGCCTACGAGCCGGTG
>JBAVPF010000464.1:0-7222 GCA_049692815.1 Acidimicrobiia bacterium | reverse complement strand
GGCCGGACGAGGCGGGCAATGTGCCAGTCGTGTTCGTCCTCCCCGACCTCGACGGGATGGGCAGCTTCGAGAAGGACCTGTGCCGCAGACTGGCCAGGGAAGGCTTCGCCGCATTGACCATCGACCTCTACGGGTCGGAGGGAGATGGCCTCGAGTTGTACAACCATCTCTCCGACGAAGACGCCCTGGCCGTGCTCGACGAGTTGCATCAGTTCGTGGTGTCAGACGATGTCGAGTGGAACGCCGAGGACACCGTGGGCGTGCTCGCCTGCGATGTCGGGGGTCGCTTCGGCCTGATCAAGACGGCTACCAGAGCCTGGGTGCGATCCCTCGTCCTGTGCTACGCGCCCCTGACCGGTGACGAGGATCGCGGGCACCAGGTGGCTTCCTACCTCGATCACCTGCCCGTGCCCTTGCTCGGCCTGTATGGGGCGGAAGACGCCCTCATCGCCAGTTCCAGCGTCGACGAGGCCCAAAGACGAAATGACCACGGGCAATGGCTGCTCTACGACGGTGTCGGTCATGGATTCCTCGACATCGACGGTGAGGGATTCGACCAGTCCGCCGCCGACGACGCCTTCGCCCGGATCGTGGCGTTCTTCAAGGCGACACTGGCCCAGCCGGAGATTCAGCAGCTGGGTTAGCGGAGCGCTCGGGCACCCGCTGCTCGGTGCTAGCTACGAACGTGATGCACCGCGCCCGAGTGGATGGCCTCGATCCCTCCAGCGGTCTCGACGATGAGGGCGCCATCCTCTCCGACTCCGACAGCCCGACCCGTGCCACGAGGCTGCCAGGTGATATCGCGGCCGACGGTCGCACATACTGCCAGGTACTCGTCGCGTGGCCACTCCTCGCCTACGAGCAGATCCATCAGCTCCGCCCCCCACAACCCGGCGATGGCACGATGAGCCGACGTCCCAGGGTCGACATCGAAGACTCCAGCCGTCCCGGCCGGAGGGTCGGCCCACCAGAGGTTCAACCCAAGCCCGATGACGGCCACGTCCCCGCTCTGCTCCACCAGGATGCCCCCCACTTTCAGGTCCCCGATGAGGACGTCGTTTGGCCATTTGAGAGAGGCACTGTCGACGACACGGGCAGCGGCCACACCGGCGATCAGAGACAACGGGCGCCGGGCGCCGTCAGGCATGCGAAGCGCGAGTGAGGCGGCCATGGCACGATCGGCATTCTCCCAATCGGCGCCGGTGCGCCCCCTCCCCCGTGTCTGGCGCGCCGAAACGACCAGCAGAGGAAGATCACCCAATTGCTCTCTGGCAACGTCCTGGGTCGATGGGACGCTGTCAAAGCTCAGCTGGAAATAGGGTGTAGCCAACATGTCTCAGCACGAGTCTCACAAAGCTGAGGATACGGAGGAGTCGTGGGCACCGAGGCGCGGATCGACCAACTGAGAGAGTTGAAGGACGAAGCTCTCCATGCCGGCACCCAACGCGCGGTCGCCCGACAGCACGAAGCCGGCAAGCTGACGGCCCGGGAGCGGATCGATGCCCTCCTCGACGCGGGGTCGTTCAACGAGATCGACCAATTCGTCAGGCACCAGTCGAGTGGATTCGGGATCGAGGACAAGAAGCCCCCCGGAGATGCCGTCGTCACCGGCCACGGGACCGTCGACGGCCGGCCGGTGTTCGTATTCGCCGAGGACTTCACCGTATTCGGAGGGTCTCTCGGAAAAGCAGTGGCAGACAAGATCTGCAAGATCCTCGACCTGGCAGTCGAAACGGGGGCGCCGGTGATCGGTCTGAAGGACTCAGGCGGCGCCCGCATCCAGGAAGGGGTGTCCTCGCTCGACGGCTACGGGCGGATTTTCGAGCGAAACGTGAGAGCCTCCGGCGTGATACCGCAGATATCGGTCATCATGGGGCCTTGTGCAGGTGGCGCCGTCTACTCCCCTGCACTCACCGACTTCGTCTTCCAAGTCGACCAGACCTCACACATGTTCATAACCGGCCCGGACGTCATCAAAGCGGTGACCGGCGAGGAGGTCACCATGGAGGAGCTCGGAGGAGCCGGCGCCCACGCCGGGATCTCGGGAGTGACTCACTTCGTGTACCCGACCGGCGCCGATGCACTGGAGGCCGTGCGTTACCTGCTGTCGTTCCTGCCGAGGAACAACATGGAGACCCCGCCCTACTACGCGCCGATGGACAATCCCGATCGTGCCGACGATTCCCTCGATCTCGCGATCCCCGACGAGTCGAACCAGCCCTATGACATGCGAAACATCCTCGAAACGGTGCTCGACTCGGAAGAGTTCTTCGAGGTCCATGAACGGTGGGCCAGGAACATCATCGTCGGCTTTGGACGTCTCGACGGCCATGCTGTGGGAATTGTCGCCAATCAGCCCGCCGTGCTCGCCGGCACCCTCGACATCAAAGCGTCGGAGAAGGCGGCCCGCTTCGTTCGATTCTGCGACGCCTTCAACATCCCGATCCTGACTTTCGTCGACGTGCCCGGCTTCCTGCCCGGAGTGGACCAGGAGCATGGCGGGATCATCAGACACGGTGCGAAGCTCCTCTATGCCTACTGCGAGGCAACCGTCCCGCGGATCACGGTCATCACTCGCAAGGCCTACGGCGGCGCCTACCTGGTGATGAATGCTCGTGGGGTGCGGGCCGACCTGGTCTTCGCCTGGCCGTCCGCAGAGATCGCGGTTATGGGGGCACCGGGTGCGGTCAACATCATCCACCGCCGGGAGCTGTCCACTGCGGACGATCCCGAGGCTCGTCGGACGGAGCTGATCGCCGACTACGAGGAGCGATTCAACAATCCTTACGTCGCTGCCGAGCTCGGGCTGGTGGATGAGATAATCGAGCCGCGTGAGACGAGGGTGAAGCTCATCAGGGCAATGGAGATGCTGCGAACCAAACGAGAGACCCTTCCTCCCAAGAAGCACGGCAACGGCCCGCAGTGAAGAGCCTCCTGGTTGCCAACCGCGGCGAGATCGCCGTGCGGGTCATCAGGACCGCACGCGACATGGGCATGAGGACGATCGCCGTGTTCTCCGAGTTGGACCGTGACGCACTCCATGTCGACCTCGCCGACGAAGCCTGGAACATCGGGCCCGCCCCGGCCGCCGAGAGCTATCTGAACCAGGAGTCCATCCTCCGGGTGGCCCACGAGTCTGGTGCCGAGGCGATACATCCCGGCTACGGCTTCCTCTCGGAAAACGCTCTGTTCGCGGCGGCCGTCGAGGGGGCCGGCATCAAGTGGGTGGGACCCCCCGCTTCTGCGATAGAGGCCATGGGTGACAAGATCACGTCCCGTTTGAACGCGGAACGCTTTGGCGTGCCGACCGTCCCGGGGATCACGCAGCCGATCTCGACGGTCGAAGAGGTCAGGGCTCTCGGCGATGAGTTCGGCTACCCCCTTGCCATCAAGGCGGCGCATGGCGGCGGCGGCAAGGGCCTGCGGGTCGTCCTTGACCCCGAGGGCGTGCCCGAGGCGCTGGAAGGGGCGCGACGCGAGGCTGACGCGTATTTCGGAGTTGCCGACGTATACGTGGAGAAGTACCTGGAGCGCCCCCGGCATGTGGAGGCGCAAGTCCTCTTCGACTCCAACGGGAAAGGGATGTTCCTCGGCGAACGCGACTGCTCTGTCCAGCGTCGTCATCAGAAGCTCATCGAGGAGACTCCGTCACCCGGTCTCGGCGCCCGTCAACGAAAGGCCCTGGGCAAGGCGGCCATCGATGCAGGGCGCTCCTGCGGCTACGTCAACGCGGGGACCGTCGAATTCCTCGTAGACCAAAACGGCGACTTCTACTTCCTGGAGATGAATACCCGGCTCCAGGTCGAGCACACCGTCACCGAGATGGTCACCGGAGTGGACATCGTCGAATGGCAGCTTCGCATCGCCGCCGGAGACTCACTGACCCTCGCCGAAGTCGAGCCGAGAGGCCACGCCATCGAGTTTCGGATCAACGCGGAGGACCCGATACGCGGATTCCTGCCCACTCCCGGCCAAGTCGTCGAGTGGCAGGAGCCGGCTGGGCCAGGGGTCAGGGTCGACTCATGGATACGCCCCGGCACGAACGTGTCGCGCTACTACGACAACCTCATGGCCAAACTCGTCGTTTGGGGTGCCGACCGGGAGACGGCCATCAGCCGAGGGAAGCGAGCGCTACGCGAGTTCGACGTCCAGGGCGTGGCCACGACGATCCCCGCCCACCTGGCGGTGCTCGACCACGAGGACTTCATCGAGGGACGTCATCACACCAAGTGGCTGGAGGACGTGATCTCCTTCCAGGAGTCGGGGCCCGGAGCGTCGCCGGTCCTGCCCGAGGAGGAGGATCTCACCAAGAGGGACATCACGGTCGAGATCGGAGGACGTCGCTTCAGAGTCTCCTATTGGGCGCCAGAGCCGTCCGCCGGGGGACAAGTTCGTCGTCGGCCTCCCCGGCTGGACTCCGCGAGCCCGGCTGGTGTCTCGGACGGGATGGTCGTCGCACCCATGCAGGGCACGATCGTCAAGGTCAGTGTCAGGGCGGGCGAAGCCGTCAAGCAGGGGCAGGCAATCTGTGTGCTCGAGGCGATGAAGATGGAGAACGAGGTCTCCTCTCCGGCAACGGGGGAGATCGTCGACCTGCGGGTGGAGCCGGGCGACACCGTGGCCGCCGGCCAGGTGATCGCCATCGTGAAGTAGCCGGATCTCACGTCGCGGCCGCGGAAAGGGTTCGTGGGCTGGGCAATTCGACCCTCACCGGGTGGCAGATGGGCCCTGGACTGCCCATCTGGAACGGCTCAGACTGTGAGTGGAGCCAATGATGACCATCAGCGCGCAACGGGGTCTGTACGCGTTCCTCGCGACTGTGTTGCTGGGAGCCTGCTCCCCGGCGACCGGTGGGGACACCACTTCGATCCCCGGTCAGGGGACTGCGACGGTCGCGCCCAGCACGACCAGCCCACAGGAAACGACCACCACGACAGCAACGGCCACGTCGACCAGCACCCCGGCCACGACTACCACTCCGACACCGGAGTTGAACGGTGAACCGGTGGAGGGCGGACCACCCCGCGGTGCGATCCTGTCCATCGTGGGTGTGGCACACGATGACGCGCTCAATCTCCGGGCAGGGCCCGGAACGGACCAGACGATCCTTGCCGGCATTCCCCCGACCTACGACAGTGTGCTCGCGCTCGGCAGCACGCGATCTCTCCCGGGATGGTGGACGAACGTCGAGTATGAGGGAAAGACGGGTTGGGTGAGTCTCACGTTTCTCGCCTATGCGGGCCAGACCTCCGATATCACTTCGTGGGTCCTGGACAAGGCCGGTGGAAGCCTCCAGGCGGCAACCATGACGGATCTCGGCGCAGCCGTGGCCGATGTCATGGCTACGACCGACCCACCTTCCAGGGTCACGCTGGTGGTGCCCGAATCCATCGGCGACCTCGGCGAGGTGACATACGACGTCATCGGAATCGGCGATGACTCCATCCGTGGGTTCCGTCTTCACGTCTTCGGGACACCCACCTCGTCGGGGTTCGTGCTCGAGTCGGTCGAGAGCACAGACTTCTGCGACCCGAACCGGGGTGTCAGCGACGATGGCATCTGCGTTTGAGTGGCGCGCCCAACGGAGCTGCCCGTCGGACACCGGCGCGATCACTCAGCTGCGTCGCTGATGGCCTCCACCATCGACGGGTGCACGAAGATCGTTTCCACCAGCACCTGAGTCGTCACCCGAGCCTGCACTGCAAGGGCGATGGCGCCGATCAGCTCGGATGCCCTATGACCGACGATGGTGCCTCCTAGCACCACTCCCGTCGCTGGGTCCGATGTCAGCTTCACGAAGCCCGTGGTGAAATCCTGGAGGACCGACCTTGCGTTCGATGTGAACGGGACCTTGGTGGTGCGGACCTTGCGGCCCTGGGCGGCGGCATCGACCTCGGCGAGCCCCACAGAAGCTATCTCCGGCTCCGTGAAGATGGCCTCGGTGATCTTGTCATAGTCGATGGGCTGGACGGGAAGGCCCAGCGCATGCAGGGCGATCTTCCTGCCCTGCATCGAGGCCACGGAGCTGAGGGGAAGCTGCCCCGTGACGTCACCTGCGGCGTAGATGTGCGGGGATGAAGTTCTTTGGTACTCGTCGACGGTCACGAAACCGCCGTCGGTCTCGACACCCGCCGACTCCAACCCCAGGTCGGCGGTCGCCGGAACCGAACCCACCGCCAGAAGCGCATGGGAGCCCTCGATGACCCGACCGTCGTCACAACGAACCGCCACCCCATCATCGCTGACTTCGATGGTCTTGGCGCGGGCTCCGATCACCAGATTCACACCCCGCTCGATGAAACTCGCTTCGAGAACGGCGGCCACCTCGGCATCCCGATAGGGGAGGATCTGCTGCCGGGACACAACCAGAGTCACGTCCGATCCCATCGCCTCGAAGATGTGGGTGAACTCGACCCCGGTTACGCCTGAGCCTATGACCACGACGTGGTCGGGGACACCGGGCAAGTCGTAACAATGGCGCGTTGTGAGAACCCGCTTCCCGTCCACAGGGGCCCAATCGGGCACGCGCGGCCTCGAGCCTGTGGAAACCATCGCTTTGTCGAACTCGACTCGACGCTCTCCGGCGTCCGTCTCGACGATGGCCGAGTTGGGGCCCGTGAAACGAGCGCGCCCGCCGATCGTCTCGACTCCCTGATCACCGAGCAGATCGACCCAGTTCTCGTTGATGTCCGCCGTTATCTCCGAAATACGCCGTGCCAGCACCTGAGGATCGACGTGGCCGGGGTCATTGACCAGCCCGAGCTTCACTGCGTTCCGTACCGAGGTGTGCCGGATGGCGCTGGCGGCCATCGTCTTCGACGGGATGCAGTCCCACAGATGGGCGGCGCCACCGACGATCTCCTTCTCCACCAGGGTGACCCGGGCGCCACGGGTGGCGGCAGTGGTTGCAGCCTGGGTCCCGGCCGGGCCACCGCCGACTATCAGAAGATGAGTCCTTGTCTCGTCCACGTCGCGAAGCTAGCCGGAGGGCCGGTGCACCCCGAACACGCTCCTCAGGGAGTCCGACACCTCACCGATCGTGGCCCCGGCGGCGAGTGCGTCCCTCATCGGGGTCATCAGATTGTCATCCGTCGCCGCGACATCGGCAACGGCACCCAGCGCCTTCTGCACCTTTGTCGCGTCGCGCGCAGCCCGTCTCCGGCCCAGCGCACTCCGTTGCGCCTCCTCCAACGCAGGATCGACGTCGAGCACGGGTATGGGC
>JBAVPF010000463.1:0-1652 GCA_049692815.1 Acidimicrobiia bacterium | reverse complement strand
CTCATCGGCGTCCCCAGGATCTCGACCTGTGAAGCCTCCGGCTTCTTGAAGAGTGCCATCGCAGAAGAGTACGCCCCGGTCGGGGTATACGACTCGCGATCGAAAACCGCCACCGTTACCCTGCCCTGCGATGCCCCGCGACATCCCCGACAAGCCATCACTCGACGGTCTCGAGGCGAAATGGGACGCCCACTGGGAGGAAGACGACACCTTCCGGTTTGACCGCACCAAGACGCGCGACCAGATCTTCTCCATCGACACGCCGCCGCCCACCGTGTCCGGGTCACTCCACATGGGGTCTGTCTTCGGCTACGTCCAGACCGACTCCCACGCCCGCTACCGCCGCATGGCGGGCAAACAGGTCTTCTACCCGATGGGATGGGACGACAACGGCCTTCCCACCGAGCGTCGTGTCCAGAACTACTACGGGGTCGCCTGCGACCCCACCCTCTCATACGACCCCGACTTCGAGCCGCCCGCTGAGCCCCACGACCCGCCGATCCACATCAGCCGACGCAACTTCATCGACCTCTGCCACAACCTGACCGAAGAGGACGAGAAAGTCTTCGAGCATGTCTGGCGGAGCCTTGGGCTCTCCGTCGACTGGACCCAGACCTACGCCACCATCGACCATCACAGCCGGCGCACCTCCCAAAAGGCGTTCCTCCACAACCTGGCGCGTGGCGAGGCCTACGCCCAGGATGCCCCGGTCCTCTGGGACATCGACTTCCAGACCGCCGTCGCCCAGGCCGAGTTGGAGGACCGGGAGAAGGGCGGCGCCTATCACAAGATCTCCTTCCATCGCCCCGACGGCGAGCCTGTCTACATCGACACCACCCGGCCCGAGCTCATCTGCTCCTGTGTCGCCCTGGTCGCCCATCCCGACGACGAGCGCCATCAGCCGTTGTTCGGCACCACCGTCACGACGCCGCTGTTCGGCGTCGAGGTCCCGGTCGTCGCCCACGAGCTGGCCGACCCGGAGAAGGGGACCGGCGTCGCCATGATCTGCACGTTTGGCGACACCACCGACGTCACCTGGTGGCGTGAGCTCGACCTGCCCACCCGGGCCGTCATCGGCCGGGACGGGCGTTTCCAGGAAGAGACCCCGGATTGGATCACGGGTGACGGCGTGGCGGCATATGCCGAGATAGCCGGTCTGTTCGCCAACCAGGCACGGCGCAAGATGGCCGAGCTGCTGGCCGCCTCAGGTGACCTCGACGGCGAGCCCCGCCAGATCATGCACCCGGTCAAGTTCTACGAGAAGGGCGACCGTCCTCTCGAGATCGTCACCAGTCGCCAGTGGTACATCCGCAACGGGGGCCGGGAGGACGACCTGCGCAAGGAGCTCCTCGGCCGGGGTGAGAAACTCCATTGGGTCCCCGAATTCATGGGCGTCCGTTACAAGCACTGGGTGGAGGGGCTCAACGGCGACTGGCTCATCTCCCGTCAGCGCTATTTCGGTGTCGCCATCCCGCTGTGGTACCCGGTCGACGACGACGGGGAGGTCGACTACGACCATCCGATCGCCCCCTCCGAAGACTCCTTGCCCATCGACCCCAGCTCCGACACCCCCGATGGCTACGAAGAGTCGCAGCGGGGCGAACCGGGCGGGTTCGTCGGTGAGCTCGACATCATGGACACCTGGGCGACGT
>JBAVPF010000462.1:0-2621 GCA_049692815.1 Acidimicrobiia bacterium | reverse complement strand
GTCTGGACCATCCAGGGTCTCTGGGTGTTGCTGACCGCCGCTGCCGCTTTGGCGATCATCACGACATCGGTGCGCCGTGACCTGGGATGGCTGGCATACACGGGGATCGTCGTGTGGGTGGTCGGATTCGCCATCGAGGTCGTCGCCGACAGACAGAAGTCGTTGTTCAAACGCGATCCAGGCAACGAAGGACGTTTCATCGCCACCGGCCTCTGGGCCTGGTCGCGCCATCCCAACTATTTCGGGGAGATCACGTTGTGGACGGGTGTGGCGCTGATGGCGATCCCGGTTCTCTCCGGCTGGCAGTGGGTCGTTCTCGTGTCGCCACTGTTCGTGACGCTTCTCCTGACCCGTGTCAGTGGGATCCCCATGCTGGAGGCGAAAGCCGACGAGCGTTGGGGCGACGAGCCGGAGTATCGGGAGTACAAGACTACGACGCCGGTGCTGATCCCAAGGCCACCACGCTGAGGCAGCCAGTGCGAGGGATGACTCCGCATGGGAGCTCATTCGTCGTCGTCCCGTCTGACGGATGACGATTCCGGCCCCGGGCGCGCCAGGTCGGTTGGGCGTTAGGTTGCCGGAATGCGTTCTCGGCGGTCTCTATTCATCGCGGCGGTGCTGGCCGCGATGGTCGCTGCCTGCGCCGACACCACAGATGACTCGACCTCGACGACCGGTGACCCGCCGGCAACCTCCCAGCCACCGACGACACAGGCGGCGGCCACCACCACGACGAAAAGCACACCGGAGCCTTTGCTGCTACCGCGAGTGGAGATCACCGGGCCGGAAGAGGTGGTGTGGGACTGGTCGGAGCAGCAATGCGAGCCTGAGAACATCCCCGACATCGCGGCGCGAGCGTTCCGTGACGCCGACGGGCAGGTGCAGATGATCCTCGGCCACTACGTCAACTACAGGATGATCGGCCCCTCCTTCGACGAGTTGGTGACCGACTGCAGCGGCCCGATCCTCCGCTCCGACTTCGACCCGGACCACACCAAGTTCGACGACTCGGAGTGGATCGGCTCTCCGTACACGGTCGACGGTGTGACCGTCTACGCCGTGGTGCACAACGAATACCGCGGTGATACCCATGAGGCGGCCAGGCCCGATCAGTGCCCCTCACACGACCGGCTGACCTGTTTGGACATTTCTCTGACCATGGTGGTCTCCAACGACGGGGGAGCGAGCTACCAACACATCGCCCCGCCACCCGACCACATGATCGCTACCCTGCCCTACGTCTACAACGACGAAGGTGTGCCTTCAGGGCTCCGCCAGCCGTCCAACATCATCGAAGGCCCTGATGGCTATGACTACGTCTTCTCCAACCTCAGCGACTACCCGAACGAGGCTCAGTGGGTTTGCGCGATGCGCACCGACGATCTCTCCGATCCCGACTCGTGGCGGTTCTGGACGGGAAGCGACTTCTCGGGTGTTTTTGTGGATCCCTACGTCGAGGAGGTAGATGCCCTCACCCCGAAATGCGCCCCGCTGGCCCGTGAGCAACTCGGCGGCGGTATCCAGGAGTCGATCGTCTACGACGTGGCCTTGGGTCGGTACGTGATGTTCGGCGGATCCGAGCTGATGGGAGCTGAGTTCACCTGGGGAGTGCACTACGCCATTTCCGAGGATCTCATCAACTGGACCGGACGCGAGCTCCTGATCGAGCTGCCCGGGACATACTCGGTGGCCGACAGCACCAGCGACCTCTTCTATGCCTATCCGTCTGTGATCGATCCCGACAGCGAGTCGATGAACTTCGAGACGAGCGACGGCGAGGCTTATCTGTATCTGACCCGTCTCAACGAAGGCGCCTACAGCTTGGATCGCGACCTGGTGCGGTTCCCGATCAAGCTGGGGTGGGTCGAGGCGGAGATCCCCGACTGGCAGTTCGAGACCGACGGGGACACCGAGGGTTGGCGAGAGCTGTTCTCGGTGGACCCGCTCTCGGTGTCCGGCGGGTCGCTCCAGGTCCAGACCACGGGCGACGACCCGTACATCGGGTCGGGATCGATCACCGTCCCCGACGCGTACGGCACCCTCGTGATCCGGATGCGGGTGTCAGGTGATGGTGAGACGGATCTCGGCCAGGTGTTCTTCGGCACAGACACCAACCCCTCTCACACCGAGGAGAGGTCGGTCGATTTCGAGGTCATCGCCGACGGCGAGTTCCACGACTACGAGCTGGCCATGGGCGACGTCCCGGGATGGGAGGGGATCATCACCAGCCTGCGTCTCGACCCGATTCTCGACGGCGTCAGGACGATCGAGATCGACCGCATCTGGCTCAGGTAGCGCCGGTGCCCATTCATGTCTCTAACCGTCGCCCCAAATCCTTAGATCAAACATGGGCCCGACCGTTTCGACGACCCTGACGTCGGGAAACCTACGATGCCGGGCGTTGAGGACGAGGTTTCGCTCCACGGGCGTCCCCGGGACTGAAGGTACCTCGAGACACAAGTCGGCCCCGGAGTCCAACCATGCGTGGGCGAGGCCGCGGGCGACCCGGTAGTCATCGGGATGATCCCACCCTGGCGGATAAGGCGGTTCGAGGACGGAGACCCCTGCATCGTCGGGAATCTCGAGTAGGGATGCCTCGTGAGTCTGCGGAGGGCGACGCG
>JBAVPF010000461.1:0-4071 GCA_049692815.1 Acidimicrobiia bacterium | reverse complement strand
GAGCCGGTGCCAACCGTGGAGCCGGAGATCCAGCTCGAACCGGTGCCGATGCGCACCAGAGTCAGGACCGCGGTCCGCATAGGCGCCTGGACGGGCGCCGCACTAGGAGTGGTGGGCTTTCTCGTCGCCACCGCCTTCTGGGCTCCCAACGCCACGGCCCAGCCCGACGGTGGGCCGGTCGTCCAGGTGGGCACCAACGGCGTCGTGATCGTCATGGCCCTCGTCAGCATCCTCTTCGGGGCGGTGGTTGCCGGTGTCTCCCGCGCCGCCACCGGCTGGACCAACCCCGCCATGCAGCTTTCCAGCTCCAAGACGGCCACCGCATGGCTCGGAGCCATCCTCGGGCTCGTCCTCGGAGTGATCGCCGGGGCCCTGCTCAACAGCTTCGGGTTCGCCGTCGAAGGCTCCGACCCGCCGATGGTTCAGCTCCCCGTGCTCTCGACCCTCTTCGTCATGATCATCGGCGGCGCCGTGCTCGGCGCGGCCACCGCCCTGGTGCCACAGCTGATCGGGGTGCCGGTGGCCGTGGACGAAACCGATCGCGACGAGGTGGAGACGGTACGCAAGCGTCTGGGCAACGCAGTGGGCATCCCACTCGCGGGTCTGATCCTGCTGTTGTTCCTGGTCCTCCCCTTCGCCTTCGCCCTGATCGAGTCGAACCACGTCGCCCCGGGTGTCGGTGGCGCCATCGTGGCCATCATCACCGCCGCCGGGATCCTCGGGTTTGCCGCGCTCTCCGGCACCAAACCGGAGATGCGCATCTCCCTCGGTGACGTGATGGTCGCCCTCATCGGCATCGGGCTGGTGCTGGCGATCATCATCTCCGTGCTGTTCTATGTCGGTGGGGACGAATCGGCGGGCGATCACGCCGAGACCAGCGCCGTCGTCGTCGTCCTCTAGAGCTCGGCGCCGTTGAGGGCGTCCGAGTGGTCCCCTTCCAGGAGCCAGTCTCTTATCTTCCGGGCGACCTCGGTGGCCACGCTCACCTGTGCCTCACCGGTGGACGCGCCCACATGAGGGGTCAGCACCAGGTTTGGCGCCCCGCGAAGAGGGCTGTCCTCGGGCAGAGGCTCGTTCTCATAAACATCGAGGGCGGCCCCGGCGATGTCGCCGCTGCGCAACGCGCTCGCCAGCGCCTCCTCGTCCACCACCCCACCACGTGAGGCGTTCACCACGAAGGCGGTGCTCTTGACCCGCTTCAGCTCGTCGGGGCCGCAGATGCCACGCGTCTCGTCGGTGAGGGGGACATGCACCGAGATGAAGTCGCCGTTGTCGAGTACCTCCTCCAGGCTGACAAGGGGCACGCCGAGATCGAGGGCGCGCTCCTCGGTCAGATACGGGTCATAGGCGATGACACCCATCCCGAACGCCCGGGACAGCCTGGCGACCTCGCCTCCAATACGGCCCGCGCCGATCAGCCCCAGCATCTTCCCCCTCAGCTCGACCCCCTTGAAGGCGGCGCGGTCCCAGCGCCCGGCACGGACCGAGGCATCCGCTGCCGCGATCTTCCTCGCCACGGAGAGGATGAGACCCATGGTGAGCTCGGCCGCCGCGATCGTGTTGCCGCCTGGAGCGTTGAACACCGCTACCCCGTGTTCGGTTGCCGCCGGGATGTCGATGTTGTCGACCCCTACACCGGCGCGTCCGACGGCCGAGAGCTTCGGTGCTCGTGAGATCAGCTCGCGGGACACCGCGGTGGCGCTTCTCACTATCAAGGCTTCTGCGTTCGCCAGAACGCCCTCGAACTCCTCGCTATGGGAGTCGTCGATCGAGAACACCTCGAAAGCAGGATCGTCTGTGATGGGATAGAGCCCGGAGCGGGTCACCTTGTCGGTGACGAGGACGGAATGGCTCATGAGAGGATGTCGGTCAGCTGTTCCAGGAGCTCGTCGAGCTGGTCCAGCGTGTGGTCCCCCATGTGGCCGATGCGGACGGTGGTGTCCTTCAGCTTCCCGTAGCCACCGCCGATCACCCACCCCCGAGCCCGCATCTCGGCAACGGCCTCTCTCGCTCTGACGGTGGCCACACAGGTGACCGTGGGCGATCTGTGGCCTTCCTGTGCGAACACACCAATGTCGACCCCTGACCCGGCGAGGCCGGCCACCCACTCGAGTGTCCGTTGCTGCATGGCCAGGTGCCGTCTCCACCGAGCGTTCATGGTCTCGGCCGCCATCCGGTGCAGTTGGAGATCAAGTGCGTAGAGCAGGGAGACCGCCGGTGTCGCAGGTGTCTGGTTCTGGAGGATCTTGGAGTGGAGCATCTCCAAGTCGAAGTACCACCCCTTGTTCGTCGACCTCGCCGACCTCTCCAGGATCGCCTCTCCGGCCACGGCGAACGCGAGGCCGGGAGGAAGGGCCAGTGCCTTCTGCGACCCGGTGAGGATGTAGTCCACGGACCAGTCGTCGGTGTGGACCTCCACGCCGCCGACTCCGGTGACCGAGTCGACCAGGAGCAAAGTTCCCTCGTGCTCTCCCACAACCCGGGCGATCGCCTCCAGATCCTGTAGAGCGCCGGTCGACGTCTCCGAGTGGGAGAGTGTCACCGCCTGATATTCACCAGAGGCGAGCCTGTCGGCGAGGGCTCCCGGATCGTGGACAGTCCCCCACTCGACCTCCCAGACGTCGACTTCGTGGCCACACGAGACGGCTATGTCAGAGAACCGCTCGGAGAAGGCTCCGTTGACCAGGCTGAGAACCCGGCCGTCCAGCACGCCATTGCGCACTCCGGCCTCCATCAGACCCGTCGCCGAGGAAGTGGACACGATCACGGGCCGACCGGTGTCGAACACCATCTTCAGGCCGGCATCGATCCTGGCCAGGAGGTCCTGGATCGCCTGGCCGCGATGGCCGATCATCTCCCCGGTCTGCGCAGCCAGGACGTCGGGACGCACCTCGGTGGGGCCTGGCAGGAAGAAGCGACCCGGTTCCAGCGGCTGGCTCATCGGCGTGTTTGTACCAGGGTGACCGGATATGACGAAGACGGGGTCACTGCCGGCCGTCGTCGGGACCCGACGCGAGGGGCCGAGGTGCTCCCCGATATGCAGGGCGGGGGATCTTCAGCCGCGGAGGGCGACGACGCCCATGGCGGAGAGCACCACCAGATACAACGCGCAGGCGAGGGTGAAGCCGGCGCTGAAAAAACGGCTGATCATGGGTTTCTCGAAGCGGATGTGCATGAACCACCCCACGACCACGATGAATTTGACCGCAGAGAGGACGAGGAGGATGGCGACGTTGAGAAACTCGAGCTCGAGCTCCTGGTCGATGTAGTACATCGCCACCTCCGCCGCGGTCACCGCGGCGAGGAACGCGGCGATCATCCAGTACTGACGGGGGGTGGGATGCGGGCGGTGCTCGGCGGTGCTCATGGTGACGAAGAGATCAGGTATACGACGGTGAAGATGACAATCCAGATGATGTCGACGAAGTGCCAGTAGAGCCCGACCAGCTCGACATTGAGGCCATGCTTGTCGCTCAGGCCGCCACGACGTCTCGAGATTCCCCACAGGGAGAGGAGCATGATGACCCCGATCGCCACGTGGGTGCCGTGGAACCCTGTGAGTACGTAGAAGGCGGAGGCTGACGGGTTGGTGGAAAGGGTCAGGCCGTGCTCCACGACGAATGTGGTGAATTCGAACACCTGGCCGCCGAGGAACACCGACCCCAGGGCGGCGGTGGCGAACAGCCAGGTGCGCACCCCGTTCTGGTCGTTCCTGGTCAGTGCATTGTGAGCAAGGACCATGGTCAACGACGACATGAGCAACACGAACGAGCTGACAGAGGTGAAGGGGATGTCGTAGACCTGTGCGGGATAAACGCCCTCGTACCCACCCCTGTTGGAGTAGAGGAGGTAGTTGCTGATCAAGGCGCCGAAGAAGAGGAACTCCGAGCTGAGGAACACCCACATCCCCAGCTTTCGGTTCTCTATGCCGGTCGATTCGTGCTCGTCGTGATGTTCGACGACGCTCTCGTGCGCCACATCACTCATCGGGCACCTCCCCCTCTTCGCCTGCGTCAGGAGTTGCGTCAGGAGTTGCGTCAGGAGTTGCGTCAGGAGTTGCGTCAGCAACTC
>JBAVPF010000460.1:0-9940 GCA_049692815.1 Acidimicrobiia bacterium | reverse complement strand
CGCAGTGTCGGCAGAGTACATACCATCGACTCCCAGGGTCTGGTTGTCCTACGACTCCGACGGCTACATACAGCTCAATTGGTCGGTGGCCGATCCAGGGAAGCGGGACTTCGTCGCTCTCTATGCCTCCGACCCGAAGTCGGCGGGTACCAACGGCTACGAGACGTTGCAGTGGCAATGGGCAACCAAGGGCCCGAGCTGGGTGACGGGAAGGCCGAACTTCTACGAATCGAGCCATGGCTGGTATGTCGCCTACGTCCAGGAGGACGATGCCGGAAATCGCAGAATCCTCGCCAAGGCTGGGCCCAACTGATGCTCGACGGGACCGCGAACCTCGTTTGACCCGATTCTCGCCCTCCGGATCGTGACGTCGTCGAGCGGGTAGCGAACCTCGTCACCAGCGCCGCTTCGTGTGTATTCCGCAGGCGAAACGCTTCTCCGACACCTGAATCGACGGTACGTGACCGAGGTCGATGACGAGCGGTCAGTTCTGAGAGGACCGGTACGGTGCAGCCAGAAACCGGTGATGAGACAAATCAGTCGTCCGTGTCGTCCAGCCCGAGCATCAATCCTCTTGAAAAACGGTCCAACTGTGACAACCTGGGGGCGTGTGGGTAGGCATGTGCATTGCCATCGAGGGGGGAAATCTTGGGTATCTACAGTTCTCGTCGCGTCGCAGAGTGTGACCATCAGGAGACGATCACGTTCAGCTCAGGCGTTGTCGATCGTGAAGTCTGTCAGGAGTGCGGACACGTGACCGTGCGATTCGAAGCGACGATCACGCTGGACATCGATCGATTCGAAACGCGAACGGTGAGCAGGACGCGTATCAGGTGAGCGTGACCTGAAAGGCGCGCTTTCCTCGATTGTCTGGGTTTCCACGTGGAGGGTGCTTCGCTGCGCGGCACACCGACAAACGGCAGGTGCACACAGGGGACTAGGTTCGGTGTCGAGGTGATCGGATGACGAAGATCCTGTTCAACGTCACCAACGCGTCCAACGATCCGACCAAGGCGACGCTTCCATTCATAGGAGCCGCCTCCGCGCTCGACAACGGGGATCAGCCCATGGTCGCTCTGTTGGGCGAGGGCGCCTATCTGGCGATAGAAAGCGTTGCCAACGCCATTCACGGGATCGGGTTCCCACCACTCAGCGACCTGCTCGCCAAGGTCGTCGAGCATGAAGTGCCGGTGTATGTCTGAATGCCCTGTGCCGACGCCCGTGGGGTGTCTGAGAGCGATCTGGGGAAGATTAACGGTCAACTGATGGACGGCTCCGAGTGGGCGAAGTTGATCGCGGCAGCCGACAGAGTGGTCACCATCTGAGCCAGCGGCTGCTGCCTACCATCCCAGCATGGGTGTGAATCTCGACCACACCATTCTCGAGGTAGCCGATTTGGAAGACTCGGTCGAGTTCTATCGTGATGTCGTCGGCCTGGAGCACCGGGGACCCAGCGCCTCGTTCGAGGTGATGTTGATCACGCCGGACCTGGCCCTGGATCTGAGCGAGGCCGAGGGGGACGTGGCGTCCCGCCATCTGGCGTTTGCCATGGATCGGACCACCTTCGACCAGACGTTCGAACGCATTCGCGCGGCGGGCATCAAGTACGGGGACGGGCCGCACAGGAGCGACAACATGCAGGGTCCAGGACGGTCGAGCGGGGTCCATGGCACAACCGACTCCGTCTACTTCCACGACCCGAGCGGGCACATCCTCGAGATCCTCACCTACGACCGGGCGACCGGCGCGGACGAGCCAGGTAGGGAATAACCCACCGTCGCGGTCGGTAGATTCCACACGTGGGTCTGATCGAACGCGAAGAAGCTCTGGGGCGTCTCGACGAGCTGTTGAGCGAAGCCGCCTCCGGTTCCGGGCGGGTGGCGCTGGTTCGCGGGGAGGCAGGAATCGGGAAGACATCGGTCGTCAGACAGCTCGTCTCTGAGGTCGAGGACGCTCACGTCCTCTGGGGAGGTTGCGACGATCTCATGGCGGCCCGTCCTCTCGGGCCCTTCTGGGACATGGCATTCGACGAGCCGGCTCTGGCGGAGGCACTGAGATCGGACGATCGGCAAGCCCCCTTCCGCGCGGTTCTGGAGCTGCTATCACGCGCCTTGCGTCCGACGATCATGGTCATCGAAGACATGCACTGGGCGGACGACGCCACGCTCGATCTGCTCAAGTTCATAGGAAGACGGATCGAGCGCACGCATGGTCTGGTGGTGGTCACCTACCGCGACGGGGAGACACCGGGGGACCATCCGCTACGTGTCGCCCTCGGAGAGCTTCCCCATGGTGTCGTCGAGCGGATACAGCTGCGGCCGCTTTCGCTGGAAGGGGTGAGAGAGCTGGCGGGCGAGAGGATCGACACGCAGAATCTCTTCGAGCTGACCGGAGGCAACCCGTTTTTCGTCTCCGAGGCCGTGGCCACGGTGTCCGACCACGTCCCCGTCTCGATTCGTGAGGCCGTCCACGCCCGGGTCAGCCGTCTCTCCGATGGCGCGCGTCGGCTGGTGGAGCTTGCTGCCGTGGCACCGAGCCGTATCGAGATCGACGTCGTGACTGCGATCCTGGGAGAGTCGTCGGAGTCCATAGCCGAATGCGAGGAAGCCGGCATCCTGGAGGTCACCGGGGACTCGTTGCGTTTCCGGCACGAGCTCGCCCGGCGAGCGGTGGAAGGCGACCTCCCGGAGATCAAACGTCGACAGCTCAACCTAGAGACGCTCAACGCGTGTGAGAGCCTCGGTTATGACGTCTCCCGCTGTGCCCACCATGCTCGGGAAGCGGAGGACGCAGACTCCATGCTTCGCATCCTCCCCGGCGCGGCTCGCCGTGCGTCGGCCATGGAGAGCCACGCCGAGGCCCTGGCAACCCTCAGAGCGCTCGAGCCCTATCTCCACATGATGAGCAAAGAGCAGCTCGCCGATCACTACGACCTCTGGGCGTACGAGGAGTATCTCGGCGCCGACGTCGGGCTCGGCCTCATCGAGAACGGGATTGCCCTCAGACGAGAGTTGGGTGATGCGGCGGCTCTCGGCAACTCCCTGCTGATCGCATCCAGGCTCGCCTGGGTTGGCACCGACCGCAGCACGGCCATGAGATACGCCGAGGAGGCGACCGAGGTCATGGCGCCCGTTGGCGGCGAAGATCTCGCCCGGGCCTATTCGGTCCTGTCACAGCTGGCCATGCTGGGAGGCTTCAGAACCGAAACGGTCGCCTGGGCGGAGAAGGCGCTGGCGCTGGTCGACGAGGGTGACAACCCCATTCGAGCCCACGTCCTCAACAACCTCGGCACCATCAAGATGAACGCGAACATCGAGGGTGGTCGTGAGGACCTTCTGGAGAGTCGCCGGATGTCCGCCGACCTGGGGCTGTTCCACGACGAGACCCGTGCCTGCGTCAACCTCGCCTGGAACCTGCTCTCTGCAAAGGAGCTAGACGAGGCGCTGATCTGGATCGACGAGGCGTTCCGCATCACAGACGGAGCTGAGATGCCTTCGTTCGAGAGCTACACACACGCCGAGAGGGCCTGGTGGCACGAGATGCGCGGTGAGTGGGCGGAATGTGAGGAGATAGGCAACCGGATCCTCGAGATGAGCGAGGCATTGAGGACCGCACAGTCACACTGCACGAGCCTCCTCGCACGCATCGCAGTGCGTCGCGGCACGACCCAGGCCGGTGACCTGATCGCAGATGCGATCGCGCGAGCCGAGTTCTCCGAAGAAGCTCAGCGGCTCGGTCCGGCGTACCTGGCGTTCGCCGAGAAGGTTTGGCTCGATGACGACATCGACGATGACCGTGTGGAGCGGGCACTCGAAATCATCGAGATCTGCATGGAACGCGGCAACGCCTGGGCGGCAGGGGAGATCGCCCAATGGTTGCAGCTGGCCGGAGTCCTCGAGACGGTGCCGCCTGGAGCACCCGAGCCGTTTCGGCTCCTTTGCGCCGGCGAATGGCAACAGGCGGCGTCCTGGTGGTCAGACCACGGGCTCCCGTACGAGCACGCCATCGCCCTCAGCAGGGGCGATGTCGACGCCCGTCTCCAGGCGCTTCAGATCTTCGACGACCTGGGTGCCATCCCTTTGGCAACCCGTGTGCGTAACGATCTCCAGTCCGAAGGTGTCAAGGGAGTCCCGAGGGGACCACAGAAGACGACAAGGGACCATGGTCTCGGGCTCACAGCCCGACAGGCGGAAGTCCTGGGTCTGCTCGGCGAGGACCTGACCAACGCTGAGATTGCCGATCGCCTGTTCTTGTCGACGAGGACCGTTGACCACCATGTCTCGGCGATCCTGAGCCGTCTCGGTGCCGGGTCGCGAGACGAGGCGGTGCGGATCGCAGCCGACAGCGGAGTCCTCGTATAGGCATGCCTATGCCCCATCGGTTGCCGACGGGCCCCGATTTGGGCATATGTCACCGATACGGAAAAGGCCCTCGACCCATACCTTCTCCATCAGACGAGAAAGTCTCGAGAAGGAGAAGGAAATGCTCGTTGACATCCAGATCGCCAGGCCACAGACCGCCTACAAGAGGGACCAGCTGTCCCGCAGCTTCAAATCGGCTCGTCGGACCCGCAAGCCGGCAACCCCGAGAGCCTGGTGGACGAGAGCCCGCAAGCCGTCGCTGGCCTGAATGTGAACCGACGACCCGGCGTCACTTCGGCGCCGGGTTCGTCCCGCTGTAGGCATAGTCCCCGAACCGGACGTCGGTGTACCCGGCACTCGGGAAGCAGGCATCCAGCATCCCTGTGGCATCTTCGAGGATGAGACCGTCCGAGCCGAGGCTGATCACCTTGCCGTCGCCGATGCTGATGCCGGTGTGGTAGTACCCCGCGGAGTTGTCGTAGCTTCCCCAGCGGAAGCTCCCGGTGATGACGGCCCCGCTCGGGGCTTCGCCGCTGAGTGGGGAGGTGTTGGTGTTGATCTCGTCGGGGAAGCCCCAATCGATGGAGTACTCGTCGAGAAGCACCGGGTTGTCGTCGTCCCCGCCTACCCGCTGCCTGCCCAGCTGATCGCTGGCGATGTAGGCGCAGAAATGCACGAACTCGTAGCAGGCCATGACCCGGCTCTGCATGAATCGCTCCGTGGTGCCGGCGGTCGACGTGACGCTGTCCGGGTTCCCACCTTCGGCCGACCACGTGAACCACGGCTCGCCGAATGTGGCCATGTGCCAGTTGTTGAACTGCCACAGGTCCTTGGCCACGGCAGCCAGGTCGCCGCTGCCGCGGCGAAGCCGGAAGATCCGCTCCAGCTTCCGGGCCCGGGTGAGCTCGTCACCGCTGAGCCCGGTCTTGTCGAGCTCGATTGGGATCGGAACCCCGATGTTGCGCCCCGCCAGAGGGTCGGTGGCGACCGCTTCTTTCTGCGGGGCGGTTGTCTGCGGTTGGGGCGTTGCCTCGGGCTCTGGTGACTCCGTCTCCGATCCCAGCCCCATGAATGCGTCCACGAACTCTTCGGCGTTCTTCTCCTCGATGCATTCCTCGTAGGCGGATTTCGCCGTGGCCATCCGGTCGCAGGCGGTCCTGGCCGCCGCAGCCGTCTTGGCCGCGGCGTCGCACAACTCCTGCTGCCGCTTCTTGGCGTTCTCGATGTCGGTTTCCAGCTTCTCCCGCGAGGCGGTCTTCTTCTTCGTCTTGTTGCGAAGCTCCTCGCGGAATTCCGGTGTGTCCGCCTGTCTCCAGGCGTCCTCGACCTCCTGGGCGCTGACCTCGTTCGCCTGGTAGTCGTCCCAGAGGCGTCCGAGGGCGATGCGGCGGGCATGGATGTCAGCTGACGTGACCCTGCTCTCCGGGTGCCCGGACTCTTCGGCCCACGCCCCTTCACCCTCACAGGCTGGGGGCCATTTGGCGCACAGATCGCGATGCAACTTCTCCAGGTCAGCGGTCCGCTGAGACGCCTGGTCACAATCCTTCTTGGCCTTCCTGGCCCTCTTCCTGGCCTCCTCACATGCGCGCTCCGCCTCCTGCCAGGCCTCCAGATATTCGCGACAGGGGTCCTTTGCGGCGATGAAGAAGATCCGGCCCCCAACGGCGATCACCACCATCCCCCGGGCTCCGAGCAGTATCGGCAGCCAGGGGAAGCTGCTGGCCTCGCCCGGTATCTCACCGCCCGCCGCGGCGGCGGTCGTTGTAGTCGACGGAGCCACCGTGGTCGTCGTGGTGGCCTGCGTCGTGGTCGTTGTGGCGATCGTCGTCGTCGTGGTGGGAGGCGGACTCGTGCCCACCTCGAGAAGCGTCGCCGGGGGGATGCTTCGCAGGGTTCCCGGCGTTCCCGTCGCGAACGACACCAGGGAGGCTGATTTCGGATTCGCCCCGAATGCGCCATCGTGGATGTGACCGGCGAAGCCGTAGGTGACACCGTCGGTTCCACTCGGGAACATGGTCGCAGCGTCGACGCCGATGATGATCGTGTCGCCTGAGATGAGCCCGAAGCCGTCGAAATCCTGGTCGAGCAGGGCGCCGTCGGGGGCCACGACGCTCATCGCCAGGGCGAACGGGTCGGGCCCGTAGGTGATGTAGGGGATCGCAGAGGCGTTCCCCCAGGTGTCTTCCGGGAACTGGTCGAGGGGAAGCCACACGGCCGAGCCCGGGATCCCGAACGGGAAAGACCAGTTCTCATACAGGTTCATCGGCGGTTCGATCGGGATGGCGCCACCCATCTGCGCCCACATCAGGGCGTATTCCGTGCCCGGGACCGGTCCCCCGTGGGGGAGGAAGAGTGCCCCATCCACCACCTGAGTCGATCCTGGCATGTCGGGTATGTGGCTCTCATCGGGCCAGATCGCCCATGTGACCCCGATCCGCACCGGGACACCCCAGGGAGCGTCCTCGGGGTCGATGGACGGTGGGTCGAGTGAGGCGGCGAACTTGAAGAGTGTGGGGTTCGTGACGTCCCACGAGTTCGCATAGATGTTGCCGAGGTCGTTGTCGGTCAGGCCGAGCCGTCCGAAGGCAGCAGCGAGATTGCTGTCCAGCCCGACGCCGGCGAAGACCGAGATGGCGGGGGTCAGCGCCAGGGCGAGGATGATCAGGACCATGGCCGCTCTGGGGGATTTCGGCTTGGACTTCATCGACTCGCGGGGTCGGCAGCGGGGGAGGCTAGTGACCAGAGGCTGCCCGGCCTGTCGTTACGTCCGACACGGCGGGTCATGCACCGGCCCCGTCTGCAGGCGAGTCGATGTCGAAACGCCGATCACCACTGACCCGGCCCGGGCGGGTCGCGGGGGCTTCGTGGTTGCCCCGCCGGTAGTCGGGACCGAAGGTGTCGGTCCAGATGACCGTGGTGAACAGCCACAGGGCGCAGCCGAGGAGGATCAACGGGAAGGTGCGGGCCACCCACGGGTAGGTCTCAGGCGTGTTGCCCAGCCAACCTCCGATGAGAGCCCCCACCGGGAGGGTCGCCCAGCCGAGGGCCCTCGCCGCGGTGACGACGCGTCCCAGCATGCCCTCCCCGGCGTAGTACTGCCGGATCGTCGCCAGAGGGATGTTGATGATGGAGATGCCGATCATGAACACGGCGAGGAGGGCCATCGGGACCGGTCCGTAAGAGGTGAACATGGCCGCGAGCAGGGCCGCACCGGCGATGGTCAGACCGGACACCATGGCCCGTCCGAGACCGAGGAGACGTGTGATGCGGGGCGCATACAGCGCTCCGAAGAGACCCCCGACACCCATGAAGAAGAGGAGAACCCCGATCTCGGCCTCCGACTCGGTCGACAGGACGAGTTGGGCGAGAACGACGAACGTGGCTTCGAGGAAGCCGATGACGAAATTGGGGATGGCGGCGGCCAGGGTCGAGACTCGCAGCCGTGGCTCCCGCCAGATGTGTCGCACTCCGGCGAGGAACTCGCTGACGAATGTGGATGTGTCGTCTCTGGCCGCAGGGGCGTGAGCGACCCTTCCCACATAGGTGAGCATGAACGCCGATATCACGAAAGTCACGCCGTTGATGAACAGACCCACTGCCGGCCCGTCGAACAGATAGGCGAGCAGACCGCCGACGAGCGGTCCCAGGGCGAAGTTGGCCTGGATGGATGCGGTGACGAAGGAGTTGGCGTCGGAGAGCCGCTCCTTGGGCACCAAGACCGGGATCATGGCGAATAGGGCCCCGTCGAAGAGGGTGGTCATCGACCCGACGATGAAAGCGATGACGAAGACGGTGGCCACGCCGAAGTCGTCGACACCGGCCGCCAGATAGAAGAAGGCGCAAGCCCGGAGCAGGTCGGTGGCCACCATCACCGGCCGGAGCTGGATTCGATCGAGGAAGACACCACCCATCAGGCCGACAAGGAGGGTGGGCGCCGTCTCCAAGGCGTACGCCAGCGAGAAGTCGATCGTGTGCGATACGACACCCTCCTGGATGTAGAGGACCAGGAGGGGAATGGTTATGAAAGCGACAAAGGTGCCGAATTGGCTGATCGTCTGCCCAATCCATAGAGCCATGTAACGAGGGCCCAAGGAACGCAGGGATCTGACGAAATTCACCGCTCCGCACGATACTTTCGGGTGGCACTGTGTCCAGGGCTTGTTAGATTCCATCGCAATGTCCGACGCAAAGGAGATCCCGCAGATCGCCACCGACCTGGTGGAGATGTCCCGGGAGTACCTACGTCAAGAGACCCTCGAGCCGGCCAAGAAGCTCGGCAAGGAAGCCGGCATGGGAGTGGGCGGGGCAATCGTCCTCTCGATTGGCGCGGTGTGTCTCGCCTGGGCTCTCTACTACGGGCTGCAGCTCCTGTTCCCGGAAGGGGAGTGGTGGGTGGTCCTATCCCGTTTGATCACCGCTCTGGCCGCAGGGGGCGCCGCCGGGCTCATCGGGTGGAGGATGCAAGTTGACGATCACTAGAGACGACATCGAGCGCAAGGCCATGCAACTGGTCGACGCAGTCGACCAGACCAAGGAGTCGGTCAAGAACAAAGCCATGATCGGTGCTTTGGTCGTGGCCGGGGTGGTCGTGGCCGCATTCGTGATCGGCCGGCGACGCGGCTCCCACAACAAGACCGTGGTCGAGGTCTACCGGGTCTAACCGTTCTGTGAACGCTGGGTACGCGTCACGCGTAGCTACGACTCACAGAACGGTTTGTTGACGAAGGCGACGAGCTCCATTCTCACTCTCTGTGGTTCTTCGCGCACCTCTGTGGCTGTGAAGCGGCGGATCTCCCAACCCAGGTCCAGGAGCTGGTTCTGACGACGAAGGTCGTGCTGGAGCTGGTCGGGTGTGCCATGAGCTTCGAACCCGTCCACTTCGACGATTCGTCTTCTGTCCGGCCATGCGAAGTCCGGATACGCATTCGAGCCATCGGGCAATCCGATTCGGAGTTGCGCGATGGGTCCCGGAACGGGGGCTTCGAGGACGATCTCGCTGAAGTCGATCTCAGCTGTGCTGCCTGATTCATCGTCGGCGACGATGGCGATGATTCGGCGGGCGAGGCGGGTGCCGGTGACCCCCCGGCCACCGAACCTACCGACCGCCTGATCGAGAGATTCCACCGTCGTCAACCGTTTCCTCACCGCTGACCGAGCCGCCTTGTGCAACATCCGACCGGGCAGGATGGACGCCAGATCGAGAATCGTCTTCTCCACTCCGGTCACCGCGATCGAGTTCACCGAGTCCCTGGAGTTGGGTCGTCTCGTCCGGTGCACGACGATGTCTGCGGGCTCGGGTGAGTCCAGGTAGGGAACGGTCGCCTCGATCATCCAGCTCGACAGTCCGTCGAGTTGCCAGAGCATCGCTGCGGAGCGATGTGATGCGATTGCCTCTTCGCCGCAGGCGAACAATGCGGCCCGCACGTCGCTGAACCATGTGATCGGGGTCGAGTCGAGGTAGTAGACGCCCGGGTACCGCTGGATCATTCGGTCGGTTCGGAGTCGGTGCACGATCTCATGCTCCGACACACCCGTGGCCAGCAGCTGTGCTCTGGAAACCACGCCGTGCTGGTCACGTG
>JBAVPF010000459.1:0-1827 GCA_049692815.1 Acidimicrobiia bacterium | reverse complement strand
TGCCGAGGGCGCGCAACGGATCTCGAAGAAGTCGACTAGACATCGCGAACCGCCGGCTTCCTCCCACGGTGCTGCATGAAGTGGCGTCAGACCGATCGGCCCACAAGTGACGAGGGTGACGCCGCGGGCCCCGACCTCGGCGAGGAGCTCGTAGATCGGTCTTGCAAAGGACTCTCCGAGCCAGGGCAGGACCTGTTCGACGTCCTTTTGAATGTCGCGTTTAACCCTGCTGAATCCGCTTGCCCCCGCGAGGTAGGAGCCGAAGTCGACCTGTTCGAACAGCTCCTCGGACTCTGCAGCGTCGCCAGCAAGCAGGCGGCTGAGTACGTCAAGGCTCCTGGGCTCATCGAGAAAGAGGGCATCAACCGTGGCATCCCCGCCATCGGCCTCGACCAAGAGCAGCATCGTTCCGTAGGGAGTTGGATCCACATAGAGGAGAGGCCAGTCAGGCTCCAAAGCGTCGATCAGGTCAGCCGGGTGAGCGCGGGTCGCAAATTGCTCATAGCCGCCCACCACGCGGATCTCGCGCAGTGCCTCCTGCAGCCTGCGATTGGCAGCGGCCCCGGCTTCGCCGAGGGGGGCAACGGCAAGTTCGGCGAGTGCCTCGAGGTATGGATCGCGAAGCTCGGCTGGCAGCGCCCCGAGCTCAGCAGCAGCGGCCTCACCGAGGCCAAGTCGCTGCCGCATGTCTCGAGAGCGGCCACTCTCGAGCACCATCATCGCCTCGGGTCCCTCCCCCGCGGCGGCGATTGCAAAGGCCGCCCACCGCGTGAGGTTCGTCGTGGCGTCCGCCTCACGTTCGCGACTCTCAGTGTCCAGGCGGCTGTGGAAGGCGAGCTCAGCCGCCTCTACCGCGATACGAAAGGCTGCGGCCGCCTGGTCCCATTCTTCGGCAAGCGCGTGCAGGTTGCCGAGCTGTTGGGCGACGCGCTTCGCTTCGCGCGGATCGCTATTCGGCGGAAGTAGCGATAGTGCGTTTCGTGCGACTTCAATCGCCGCCTCGTCATCTTCAAGCATGCCAAGCACATGCGCGTACTCGACACCGATCCAGCCAGCGCTGAGTGGATCGCGGCTCGCATCGTGAAGCTCCAAAGCTTGCTTGAGGTGTTCGCGCGCGTCTTCGAGTAGGTCGCGGTTTTTCTCCGCTTCAGCCGCTTCTGCGGCCTCATCATGCTCGTCGGGATTCCAGTCCTCGACGAAATCCTCCGGGTCGAAGTTCGCCTCGCGGCGCAGGGTGCGCCCTAGCTGGAAATGTGCATTGGCGAGTTGCTGGTCGTCGATTAGACCTGCGGCCGCGATCACCTCCCCATAGGCGGCGATAGCCTCGGAGCGATCAACCTCGCCGTGATCGGCCAGCTGCTCCAGAGCCGGTGCGTAATTCAACTGAATGTAGGCCCAGTCGGACGGTTCGCGCTCCAGCGAGCGGTGGCGGAGAACCTCTTTGCATACGTCGACAGCCCGCTTGAGGTTGTCCACCTTGTTGCCCCGCTCACGGCGGATAAGCAGGCTGGCCAAATTGGTTTGAATCGTGGTGCGAATTTGATCAGGTGCCCCTCCGGGCAAGATTTCCAGGGCCCCGCTCAAGAGCTCGAGAGCCCGCTCAAGATTCTCGGCGGGGTCGTCGCGCGTGCGCTGGGCCATGGCGATGGCCATATGCATTTGCGTGCGCGCGGCCTCTTCGGGGTCGGCCGTGAGGCGCAGCGAGCGCTCGTAGCCGGCGATCGCCTCATCGAGGTTGTTCGCCCTATCACCCTCGGTGAGGGTGAGGAAGCCCTTGGCCCGAACCGCCTCAAATGCCGCAGCCAGAATGGCGTTCTCCACCTCAAG
>JBAVPF010000458.1:0-3990 GCA_049692815.1 Acidimicrobiia bacterium | reverse complement strand
CCAGGCGGCACTGGTCGGGAGCTCGCTCTTCTCGAACCACTCCATCCTTCGTCTCAGATATGCGATGTGGCCCGACTTGTTGACGAAGTGCTGCAGTGACTCGACGTCCACCCAGATCGAGTAGTTGATGAGCAGGAGCGGGTCGTCGTTGCCGGGGATGTCGACGTAGCTGGAGGAAAGGCCGTCTTCGTCCTTGAGCCGCCACACGAAGCCGGGGCTCGACTCGGCCAGGGCGTTGATCGGCTCGAGGGCTGCCACGAACTCCGCCATCTCCTCAGCGTCGAGTGGCTTGTGGACGCGCCCGATGTTGCACTGGGCCAGGTGATGAGTCACCCCGGTTACACCCGCTTCAGCGCCTCGTCGAGTGACTCGATGAGGTCGTCGGTGTCCTCCAGCCCGACTGAGAGTCGGACCAGCCCGTCGGTGATCCCCGCGGCGATGCGCTCATCCCTGGGAACCGCTGCGTGGGTCATCGTCACCGGGTGCGTCACCAGCGACTCGACCGAGCCCAGGTTCTCGGCGAGGCTCCAGAGCTCGATCGAATCCATGAGCCGTTTGCCTCCCTCGACCCCGCCGGCGACCTCGAAGCACACCATCGCCCCATAACCGGACGCCTGCCGGCTCGACAGCCCGTGCTGGGGATGACTGGCCAGCCCCGGGTAGTTGACGTAGTCGACCTTGTGGTGGCCCTCGAGGAAGTGGGCGATGGCGAGAGCACTTGCCGACTGCGCGTCCATCCGGGCGCTGAGGGTCTTGGTGCCCTGGAGGGTCAGCCAGGCGACCATCGGTGACATGACCAGCCCGGCCGAGATGCGGGCGAAGGCGATCTTCTCCTGGAGCTCGGCGTCGTTGACGACGACGGCACCGCCGAGGGTGGCGTTGTGCCCGTCGAGAAACTTGGTGGTGGAGTGGACGATCAGGTCGGCTCCCAACTCGAAAGGACGTTGGTAGTAGGGGGTGAGAAACGTGTTGTCGGTGACGTGGAGTAAGTCGTGCCGTCTGCAGACCTCCGACACCGCGGCCAGATCCGTCACCTTCAACGTGGGGTTCGCCGGGCTCTCGGTGAAGACCAGCTTGGTTCGATCATTGATGGCCGTTTCGACCTCCCCGGTGTCGGAGGCGTCGACGAAGTCGACGTCGACCCCGAACTTGGTCAGGAACTGGTCGGCGAATCGGTAGGTGCCCCCATAGACCACGTCGGCCACGACCACGTGGTCACCCGTCTCGAGAAGGGCCAAGAAGATAGCCACGGTCGCCGCCATGCCGGAGGAGTAGGCGGTGGCGTCGACCCCTCCCTCGAGAGCGGTGATCTTCTCCTCGAAGGCGCGCACGGTCGGGTTGCCCGCCCGGGAGTACGAGTACCCCTTGCCCATGTACTGGTCTACCGACTCCTGGACGAAAGTCGTCGACTGGTAGATCGGCGTGAGGATGGCCCCCGTCCCCGGATCCGGTGTCACCCCGGCATGGACCTGCTTGGTGCGAAAACCCATGGCCCGGATTGTGCCACGACGACGGCGTGTGCACTGGTGGGGTTGTCAGCACGCGTGGTGCACACGCTTCACCCCGTTTTGCGCCATCGCCCGGTTTCGATCAGAACCTGCCGGCAGCGGGCGGGGTTGTCTCGCAGCATTCGGTAGGTGAATCTGACGACTTGGAGCCCGGCCGAGGCAGCGGCGTTGTCGCGCAGGCGGTCACGCTCGAAATCGGCTTTCCTCGTGTGCCAGCGACGACCGTCGCCCTCGACGATGAGCTTCCAGGACGGCACGAAGGCGTCAACGGTTGCCTCTAGGGCCTGGTAATGGATGGGGATCTGACGAGCGAAGGGTGGAAGGTCGTCCGATGCGAGCGTTCGGTAGAGCAGACGCTCTAGCTCGCTCGTCGGAGGCTGGTATGCATCCTCCCGCCGGTCGCCAACAATTCGGCGCAGCATTGGCAGACCGCGCTGACGTGCGTTCTCGAGCCGTTCGAATATGGGATCGAAGTCGGAGACTGCCAGGCGTCCGGCCGCGAGCTGGTCGTCGATGACCCGTTCGATAGTGTCCCAGCTCTCGCGAAGCGACAGCGTCAGCAAGGTTTCGGCAATCGAGGTGACCCGAAAACCTCCGACCTCCACAATCTCGATTCTCTCGAAGTGACGGCTTCGGATCACGCGCGCGAAACGGGAGCGGGCATTGGCCGGAAAGGGCGCGAGTATCTCGGGGCGGCCGGGTCGAAACCCGGGGAAGCCGTGAAGACGGCCGGCTGATCTTCCAGCGACCACGGCTAGCGGCCGGCTCAGGTAGGCGGCGCTGAGTTGGCGTTGCCAGGTCGGCGGAGCCGATCTGACGGCGAAGACGTTTGCGTCAAGCCTCGTCCATTCCCCTCGTTCCAGCAAGGAACGGATCTGGTGGTGCGAAAGCCCTGATCGTATTGCCTGGTCCCGAGAGATCACGCCATGCTGGTTGGCCAGCAGTTTGTCGACGACCGGTGATGTACCCACTCCGTTCACCTTGCGTGAGTCCGTGCGTGGTGGTCAACCCCCTTGTGCGTGTGCACGACTGGGGTTCACGACGCCACTTGTGCACACACATCCGACGTCTCCGACGGTGCTATGCGATGTGTGTGCACCGGACGGGCTGACGACCCCTCCTGTGCACACGCTTGGAAGCGGTCAGCCCCAGCGGTACCCGACCGAGCGCACGGTGGTTATCCAGGAGGCGCGCTCCTCGCCCAGCTTGGAACGGAGCCGGCGGACGTGGACGTCGACGGTGCGGGCGCCGCCGTAGTACTCGTAGCCCCAAACCTTGGAGAGGAGTTGCTCTCGCGACCAGACGCGAACCGGGTTCTCCACCAGGAACCGCAACAGCTCGTACTCCATGTAGGTCAGGTCCATGGGCGATCCGGCGAGCGTCGCCTGGTAGTTCAGTGGGTTGAGCTCGAGGTCCTTGAAGATGAGCAGCTCTTCACCCGGCTCCTGACGCACCAGACGGCCGACCCGGATGCGGAGCTCCACCGGGTCGAGCGGGCTGACGATGAACTCGGCGGTGGCGGCGCTGCTGTCCATCAGCGCAAGATGCTCGGGTGCGGCGACGATGAGCACCGGCATGGCGAAGGAGTCCTCGATACGGGCGATCTCCCGCAGCTCGCGCAACACGCCGTCGCCCAGCTCGACCACCAGCAGATCGGCGTCCCGGATCGAGGTGTTCTCCAGACCGAGCTCCGGTATCGGGCTGATGCTCGCCCCGACGAGAGCGAGGGCGTCGGTCAGGGTCTCGGAGCAGCTCTCGGGATATACCGCCGCGATCACAGGATGGGCAGATAGGTTTCGAGCTCGAACTGGGAGACGTGGGCCTGATACCGGTCCCACTCGGCTCGTTTGTTCCGCAGGAACCAATTGAAGACGTGCTCACCGAGCGCCTCGGCGATCAGGTCGGACGACTCCATCAGGTCGAGAGCGCCCGCCATGGTGTCGGGTAGGCGTTTGGCGCCCACGGCGGCCCGCTCGGCTGACGTCATCTTGTAGACGTCGGCAGAGATCTCAGGGGGCAGCTCGTAACCCTCCCTGATGCCGGCGAGACCGGCGGCGAGGATCACGGACAGGGCGAGATAAGGGTTGCACGCCGCGTCGGCGGCCCGGTACTCCACCCTGACCGAGGTGGGCTTGCCCTTCTTGACCGAGGGGACGCGAACCAGGGCCGACTGGTTGTTGCGCGCCCAGGACATGTATATGGGGGCGTCGAAACCACCGACCAGCCGCTTGTAGGAGTTCACCCATTGATTGGTCACGGCCGTCATCTCCGCGGCGTGCCTGAGAAGCCCGGCTATGAAAGCCTCTCCCACCTTGGAGAGACCGCCCTGGGTCCCCGGCTCGTGAAAGGCGTTTGTCTCCCCTTCGAAGAGCGAGAGGTGGAGGTGCATCCCGGATCCGTCGTGGTTTTCCAGGGGTTTGGGCATGAACGTGGCGTAGATGCCTGATTGCAGCGCCACCTCTTTGACGGTGAGCCGCGAGGT
>JBAVPF010000457.1:0-4993 GCA_049692815.1 Acidimicrobiia bacterium | reverse complement strand
TCACCAGGGAGGTGGATGACTCCACCGAGAGAAGCGGCGTCGGCCGCTCTCTGCACCCAGCTCGAGTTGAGGTAGAACCAGGCGAGGTCCACGCCGAACGCGGCCATTCCCATCAACAGGACCATCGATGCGGCCACGAACATCAGGGCCGACCCCTTGTCCCGCTTCTTGAGCTTGCGGTAGAACGAGATCATGATCCGAGGCTCGTGTCAGGCTCGAGTTGCATCACCACGTCCTCGTGGAACGGGCCGGTCGGGAAGGGGAGGAGACCGACCACGTAAGTATGCGAGAACACGATGCGCACCCCGACCGCGTCGAATCCAGGCGGCACGTTGTCACGGCTGGCCGGATCCCAGGTGCAGCTCAGCGAGGGGTCACAGACGAAGGCGTGCCCAACGGCGTCACATTGGAGCGGGCCTCCCGGTATGTAGGTGTTGACCAGACCGCTGCCGACCGGGTCGGGCATGGACCCGTCGGACGGGTCGGCTTTGTATATCTGCACGCTGACCACGTCTCCGTAGCGGAGGTTGCAGACGTCCTCCTCGACCACGTCGAGGATGGAGTTGTCGGCCGAAGGATCGTTGGCCGCCGCGGCGCCGGTGCGCGCCCCGGAGCGGGCGGCGTTGGTGACGGTTATGTAGTCGATGACCAGGAACCCGATCTCCGAGAGCCCGACGGCGAGCATCAACAGGATGGGCAGCACGATGCCCACCTCCACCATCGATGCGCCGCGATCGTCTCTGCTCCGGTGTCTCATGAAGCGTCGAAGAGCTGAGGCTCGAGTTGGAAGTCGGTGGTCGCAGTGAAGTCGAGTGATCCCGACCCGATGAAACCTGTGATCCAGTCGTGGGTGAATTGGATGGAGACGCCGATGCGGTCGGTGATCGGCGCCGTGATGTCGCGGTCCTGAGGATTCCAATTGGGGACCGCATAGTTGACACGGCCGAACTCGGGGCACGGTGACCAGTTGCAGCAGTCACCCGGCGGGAACATGCTCATCGGGTCGGAGCAGTCGAATCCGGGCGAGTAGCTGTAGGTCGTGCTCTCGGAGGGGGAGGGGTTGTTGGCTCGGAAGATCGTGACCTGGTCGCCGGCTTTCATGCCCTGCGGTAGCAGTGTTCCCTCGACGCCATCCAGGACGAGAATGTCGGCGGAGAGGTCGTCGCCGAACGTCGCTCCGGCCCGGGCACCCTCACGGGTGGCATGACTTACCGACAGCCAGTCCTTGAAGGCGAGGCCGAACTCGACGATGGCGAAAAGGGCGAGAAACAACACCCCGTAAGCGATGGCGGCTTCGACCAGGGTGGCTCCGTTATCGCGGCGGAGACGACTCCTCCAGCTCTTGGTCATGCATACCCACGTTCCCCCAGGCCGCCCAGTGACAACCTACCACTCTCCGTGGTCATGTCCATCCATGGTCCGGGATTCATATCTCGGTCGAATCGAGTGAGTCCTGAGTGGACGACGTGGGTCTGACGGACCCTTTGAGGTGGCTCAGCCGTTTTGAGAGACGAGACGCCTGTTCTTGAACTTGGCCTTCACATAGTCGGCGTTCATCAAGGCGATGAAGTCGATAGAGATCGACTTGGGACACGCTTTCTCGCACTCACCGTGGTTGGTGCACGATCCGAAGTACTCCTCCATGATCTCAACCATGTTCTCGGTGCGGGTCCAGCGCTCCGCCTGGCCTTGAGGGAGGAGGTTCAGGTGTGAGATCTTCGCCGCGGTGAACAGGTTCGCCGCCCCGTTGGGGCAGGCGGCGACACATGCACCACAACCGATGCAGGCCGCGGCGTCGAAGGCCGTGTCGGCGACCTCTTTTGGTATCGGTGTGAGGTTGGCGTCCGGGGCCGAGCCGGTGTCCACCGAGATGAAACCGCCCGCCTCGATGATCAGGTCGAAGACGGATCGGTCGACGATCAGGTCTCGCACGAGCGGGAAACCAGATGCCCGCCACGGCTCGACGACGATCGTGGCGCCATCCTCGAACTTCCGCATGTGGAGCTGACAGGTGGCCGTTCCCAGCTGCGGCCCGTGCGCCTGGCCGTTGATCATCACCCCACAGGTGCCGCAGATGCCCTCCCGGCAGTCGTGGTCGAAGGCCACGGGCTCCTCTCCCTGGTTGGCCAGACGCTCATTGAGCACGTCGAGCATCTCGAGGAACGACATCTCGTCGGAGATGTCGTTGACCTGATAGGTCTTGAAGCCCCCAGGGGTCTCGGGCCCGTCCTGACGCCATATTTGGAGCGTCACATTCATGTGACATTCCAGGTACTTGGCACTTGGCACTTGGCACTGAGTGTCACTTGTAGCTCCTCGTGGTGAGGGCGACGTTCTCGAAGACGAGGGGCTCTTTGACCAGATCGGGCGCCCCGGGGTCACCGTTCCACACCCAGGCGGCGACATGGGTGAAGTTCTCGTCGTCACGCAGAGCCTCCCCTTCGGGGCTCTGGTGCTCTTCCCTGAAATGGCCCCCGCAGGACTCTTCCCGGTCGAGGGCATCGAGACACATCACCTGGGCCAGCTCGAAGAAGTCGTCGACACGCCCCGCCCGCTCCAGGCTTTGGTTGAGCGACTCGCCGGTGCCGAGGACCAGCAGGTCGGTCTTGAACTCCTCGTGCAGTGCGGGGATCTCGGCCAGAGCCTTCTGCAGGCCGGCGGCGTTGCGCGACATCCCACAATGCTCCAGCATGATCTTGCCCAGCTCCTTGTGGAACCAGTCGACCGAACGGCTGCCTTTGGTGGCGAGATATCCGTTAACCCGCTCGGAGACCGCTGCCTCGACCTCGCCGAAGACCGGATCGTCGGTCGGGACGGGTGGCTCGCCGAGATGGGCGGCCAGGTAGTCGCCGATGGTGTAGGGGAGCACGAAATAGCCGTCGGCGAGACCCTGCATCAGTGCCGAGGCACCTAGCCGGTTGGCCCCGTGGTCACTGAAGTTGGCCTCGCCTATCGAATAGAGGCCGGGAACGTTGGTCATCAGGTTGTAGTCGACCCAGAGCCCGCCCATTGTGTAGTGAGGGGCTGGGTAGATGCGCATGGGCACCACGTAAGGGTCTTCGTCGGTGATCCGGTTGTACATCTCGAAGAGGTTGGAGTAACGGTCCTCGATGACGTCCCGGCCTTCCCGGGCGATGGCATCGGCGAAGTCGAGGTAGACGCCGTTCTTGAGCGGGCCCACGCCTCGTCCCCCATCGACCATTCGCTTGGCGGCCCGGGAGGCGACGTCCCGGGGGACGAGGTTCCCGAACGCGGGGTAGATGCGCTCCAGGTAGTAGTCACGGTCCTCGGCGGGGATCTGGCCGGGTGGCCTGGTCTCGTCCGCGCTCTTGGGCACCCATATGCGCCCGTCGTTGCGCAGTGACTCCGACATGAGTGTCAGCTTCGACTGGAACTCGTCCGAGGCGGGGATGCATGTGGGGTGGATCTGGGTGTAGCAGGGGTTGGCGAAGGCGGCCCCCTTGCGATGGGCTCGCCAGACGGCGGTCACGTTGCAGGCCATGGCGTTGGTGGAGAGGTAGTAGACATTGGAGTAGCCGCCGGTCGCCAGCACGACCGCATGTCCCGAGTGACTGGTCACCTCTCCGCTGACCAGGTCGCGGACGACTATGCCCACGGCGCGGCCGTCCTTGATGACAACGTCGAGCATCTCGGCCCGCGTGTGCAGCTTCACCTTGCCCGTCTTCACCTGTCGCATCAGCGCCGAGTAAGCGCCGAGCAGCAGCTGCTGGCCGGTCTGGCCCCGGGCGTAGAAGGTCCGCGACACCTGTGCCCCGCCGAAGGAGCGGTTGTCGAGGAGACCTCCGTACTCCCTGGCGAACGGGACGCCCTGTGCGGTGGCCTGGTCGATGATGTTCAGGGACACCTCGGCGAGACGGTGGACGTTGGCCTCACGGCTGCGGTAGTCGCCGCCCTTCACCGTGTCATAGAAGAGCCTGAAGACCGAGTCGCCGTCGTTGTGGTAGTTCTTGGCCGCGTTGATCCCGCCCTGTGCCGCGATGGAGTGGGCGCGTCGGGGTGTGTCGTGGAAAGTGAAGACTTCGACGTCGTAGCCGAGCTCGGCCAGCGACGAGGCCGCCGATGCCCCGGCCAGACCGGATCCGACCACGATGATCTTGAACTTCCGCTTGTTGTTGGGGTTGACCAGCTTGATGGAGAACTTGTGGTTCTCCCACTTCTCGGCGATCGGCCCGTCGGGGACCTTGGAGTCGAGCTCGACCGTCACTCAGCCCACCCACCCCAGCATCACGGCGAGGGGCATTATCGAGTTGCCGACGAATACGAGTGCGGCGAGGCCGATGGCGAACCCCCGGCGCCAGAGGTTGAAACGGGGATGGTTGACCCCCAGGCTCTGGAACATCGACCAGGCGCCGTGATAGAGGTGCAGGGCCAGCGCTCCCATGGCGATTATGTAGAAGATGGCGACGGGGGCGCGGCTGAAGGTGGCTATGAAATTGGCGTAGACCTCGCCGTGTGCCCAGGTCTCGGGTGACATCGGCTGGACGCCCCAGGTGAGATCGGCCAGGTGGAATGCCAGGAAGGCGAGGAAGATCACGCCGCTCCAGCGCATGGTCCGGCTGGCGTAGTTGGCGGCGAGGTAGGTGCGGGGGCCCTCGTAGTCCTGGGTGCGGGCACGCCTGTTCATGAGTGTCAGCGAGTAGGCGGCGTGGACGTGGAGGGCGAAGATGGCGATCAGGCCGGTCCGGAGGATCCACAACGTGATGTACTCGGGGATGATGGGGAAGAAGAGCTCGCGCAACGCCTGGGCGTAGAGGTCGATCTCGGGGATACCGTCGACGGCGGGGAAGAAGATCTTCCAGTTGCCGATCATGTGAGCCACGACGAAGAGGATGATCCCGATCCCGGTGAGGGCCATCACCCACTTCTTGCCTACGGCCGACCGGTAGAACGCGATGGGGAACGGGGCCCGCTTCTTCTCGGCCGTGGCCGTCACTTCGTTACCAAGGTCACTTCGTTCGCATTATGCCAACTC
>JBAVPF010000456.1:0-4277 GCA_049692815.1 Acidimicrobiia bacterium | reverse complement strand
AAGAGCGTGGGGGTCGCCGCACAGGACGTGGCGGCAGCGGGACGGGCTCTGGCCAACGCCGCGCGTGACGGCCTCGGGCTCGAGCTCTCTTGACCAGAAGCGGAAAAAACCCGGTCTCAGCTCGCTTTGAGGCCGCCTCTGATCTCCAGACCGTCGAGTAGACGCTGGGAGGCCGAGGCGATCTCGGCGACGGCCTGGTCGAAGACCACCTGATTGTGGGCTGCGGGCTTGGAGAATCCGGAGATCTTGCGCACGAACTGACGAGCGGCGGCTTCGATCTCGACGTCCGGCGCCGGGGTGGCGCCCTCGCGAAGAACCTTTATCGAACGGCACATGGCCGGGAACTTAGCCCCTCCTGGTGATCCACTCGACCTCGTTGGAGATGATCACGAGGGCCAGCGCGACGAGGAGGGGCGTCAAGTCCACGGCGTCCAACGAGTTGAGAGTCACGGCCATGCCGTATACGACTATCGCGGTGACGGCTCGTGACGCGTGAAGCCTGCTCTGCAGCAGTGGTGTTTTGCGGCGGGCATCGACGAGGCTCGTAGGTGGGACGGGGCGGCGGATGATGAGGATGAAGGCCGCGACGGCCGCCGCCGACGCCGCCTTGGCGCTGACGGCGCCCGCGGTCAGCTCCACCCCGGTGATCCATGCAGTGGCAGATGCCCCGGCTGCAGTGGCCAGGGCTATCCAGGGCTGGATACGCAGCCGTCTCTCGGCACGACGATGGTCGATGACCATGGCGGCGGCGACTCCGAGGCCTGCCACCCAACCCGCGACGGTGTAGGCCACACCGATGCCCAGGATCGCCACCACGGTCAAGTCGGAGAGCAGTGGGCGCCTCCCCGTGGTCTCCGACATGATCCGGGCCGAGACAGCCATGGCCCCCACCGCCAATGCCGAGACCACCGGGTGTTGCTGCAGCACCCACCATCCGGCGAAGGCCCCCGCCGCGATGGCGGTCCAGTCGTTGTCCGGGTCGATCTCCCGCATGAGCGCCCAGACGACACCGACGTAGACGGGCGCGAGCAGGGCACTGACCGTCTTCGTGTCGTTGAGCCAGCCGACGAAGGCGACAACGCCCACAACCCCCCCGATGCCGACGATCAGGCGGTGGGTCGGATAGCGGAATCCGAACGAGCGACCCAGATGTGAGCGGAAGTTCATTGTCCGTGAGTTTGGACTCCTACTCTGGCGCTTCGTGAGCAATCCGCTGAGAACACTCAAACGCGTGCCGGCGGTCGGCGTCTTCGCAGAACGTGAGCTGGGCGGCTTCCTCATGCTGTCGGCGCTGGTTGGAGCCGGCGTCGGTTTGGGCGCAGCCGGTCTGATCCTGGCACTGAAGTGGGTTGGGGGTCTCGTCGAGAAGCTGCTGCCGGCGACGGACCAGATCGTCGTGTTCGACATCACGAGGTCATGGGTGTTCCTCGCCATTCCCGTCGGCCTTCTCCTCGCTTGGTGGGTGGCGAGCACCTTCGCACCCGAAGTCGCCGGTGATGGTGTCCCCGCCGCCACAGAGGCGCTGATGGTCCGCGGCGGCCACATCAGGGGGAGGGTCGCTCCGCTGAAGTTCGTGGCTACGGTCGCCACGCTCGGCCTGGGTGGGTCGGCCGGCCGGGAGGGGCCGATAGTCCAGATCGGAGCGGGCATCGGCTCGTGGCTATCTCGCCGCTTCCACATGGGCGAGGATCAGGTGAGATCCCTGGTGGCGGCGGGCGCAGGAGCGGGGATCGGCGCCGCCTTCAATGCTCCCATCGCCGGGATGCTGTTTGCGATGGAAGTGATCCTCGTGTCCTTCTCGCCGCGGCACATGTCCGCCATCGTCATCGCATCGGTGGCGGCGGCCATCACCTCGCAGACCCTTGTCGGCGAGGGTCTGCAGTCGGGCTTCTACGAGCTCAACTCCCCGGCCGAACTGGGTCTGTATGCCCTGCTGGGGCTTCTCGTCGTGGTGGTGGGATTCTTCTTCCTGCGAACCCTCGACTTCGTCGAGGGCATCGCCCATGCCCGGGCCGAGCAGCTCGGATGGCTACGGCCGGTGATCGCCGGGCTCTTGGTGGCGGCTCTCGTCTTCTTCGTCCCCTCCCTCGCCGGGACGGGACAGGATCTGACCAACAACCTGCTCCTCAATGCCCAGTACCCAGGGTTGATCGGATTCGAGGACGCCTGGTGGATCCTCATCCTCCTCGCATTTGGGAAGGCCGTGACGACGAGTCTCACCATCTCGTCGGGCGGGTCTGGCGGTGCCTTCATGCCCTCGTTGTTCATGGGAGCGGTCGTGGGAGCAGGATTCGCCCGTCTCGCCACGACCTTCTGGACCGGCGACACGCCACTGCAGGTCGGAGCGTTCGCAGTGGTCGGAATGGCGGCGATGTTCGCCGTAGTGGGAAGGGCGCCACTCACCTCGATTCTGATCGTCTTCGAGGTCACTGGTGCCCGTGACTACGGGTTGATACTCCCGCTGATGCTCACCGCTGTCCTGGGCACCTTCCTCGCCGAGCGTTTCATGAAGGAGTCGGTGTACACGATGGCCCTGAAGCGGAAGGGGGTGAACATCACCCGGCCCGGGGAGGTCGACCTCCTCGACACCGTGATGGTCGGCTCGGTGATGACTCCCGCTCCATTCCTGGCGTCGCCACGGATGTCGATCGTCGAGGCGGAACAGATGCTCAACTCGCACCGGTCTCACGGGGTCCCTGTGGTCGACAACGGGGAGTTGGTGGGAATGGTGACCATCACCGACATGAGTCGGACCACCCTGCCCAAGGACAAGGCCTCAGTCGGGGAGGTGATGACACCGCGACCGGTGAGCGTCGACCCTTCGACACCGGTATCACGTGCCCTGGAGCGCATGGCGGCGCTGGGAGTCGGCCGTCTACCGGTCGTTGCCGAGGATGATCCGCGGCGTGTCGTGGGGTTCTTCCGGCGCGAGGAGGCGGTGCGGGCCTATCACGAGGCACTCACCGCGACGACGGACCACCATTTGCACCGGCTCCGTCTCGCCCAGCGCACTCAGCCCGGGGCGGGCTACTACGACTTCAGGGTCCCAGTCGGCTCGATAGCCGACGGCCGCCTGGTCAGGGACGTCTCGTGGCCGGAGGGCTCGACGCTGGTCTCGGTTCGCCGCGATCGAGACGTCATCGTGCCCACGGGTGACACGACGATGATGGCCGGCGACGTGGTGACTGCCTTCGGCACCTCGTCCTCGAGAGAGCGCATGATCGAGCGACTCAACGCCGGGGCCGAAGAGGCGACGGCCGAGATATTGGTCCACTTCCAGGACGAGTCAGATGAGGAGCAGGGAGAGACCGGGGAATAGACTCAGGGGGAATCGGAGGGAAATAGCTCGTGGACAAGTTCGTAATCGTCGTCATCTTGGCCGCCGCCGTGTACGTCGTCTTCTATCTGTTTCGCAGTCGGAGCCGGCGCATGAAGGAGGCCCAGAGCCAATCCGGCACCGCAGTGGCCCAGGGTCTCGCCGTGGCTCGCGATCTCTTCGAGCCGGGATCGGGTGTCCGTGCGCCTGTGGAGTCGTTCCATGTCGTCGGCAACGAAGCCCGCGTCACCTTCGACGTGCCGCTTGGCGGCAGCGACGACCCGATCCTCCATGATCTCCTCGCAGACGAGGCCATAGAGGTCGTGAGGGAGAAGCGGCACACCCTCCCCATCGACGATGTGGACCACATCGTCGTATTCGCCGGACGCGACCCGGTGCGTGAGATCGCGCGACGCAAACTGCACGCTCCCGGCGAGCTCCCCGAGCCGGTCCCAGAGCTGGGTGTCAGCTTCGCCCACATCGCGCATGATCCGTTCGCCGCGCCGTTCGAAGAGGAGACGGATCATTCGGTCCACTATGGGTCCGCTACGAGAGTGCCGGCCGACGAGCTGGGCCCGATCAGCGACGAGCTGAAGATACCGGCCGGGCTCGACCGTGGCATGCGTGCCCTCGGCACAGACCCGGCCCAGCTGAGCGCACCCGAATTCGTGCTCACATTGCTGAAGATGTTCGGCTACACGATCACCGAGCAGGCATACGAGGGCAGCTTCATGGCCGTCAAGGGCGGGGTCTCGACTTACATCGAGACCGACGTCTACGCCAAGGGCAATTACCCGGAGTTGGAGGAGAAGGTGATTCACCGGTTCCTCGCCGACTTCGGGTCCTCGGGCGCCGACAGGGGCATGCTGGTCTCCGACCGGTACAGCCCATTCATGATCTACGACGTCGAGGCCAACCAGCCCAGAGTCAGGTTCGTCACCAGGGAGAGGGTGCAGGGCTT
>JBAVPF010000455.1:0-5176 GCA_049692815.1 Acidimicrobiia bacterium | reverse complement strand
GATCAGATGGCAGTCCATCTCCCACTCTCCGCCGAAGCTCAGGCCGAGGCACGAGTGTTGATGCTCTCGTCGAACAACGTATTGTCGCCGGCGTCGGGCCGCCCCATCGTGACGCCGTCCCAGGACATGGTCATCGGTATCTACTACCTGTCGGAGTTCGTCGAGGATTCCAAGGGAGCCGGGCGTGTCTTCTCCGACATCGACGAGGGCGTGATGGCCTATGAGATGGGTGAGCTGTCGCTACATGCCCCCATCAAGATCCGCCTCGGAGCCTTGGCCGGTGACCCCGAGCTCCACCGCGACCTGAAGCAGACTCTCAAGAAACTGACCAACGACGAGCCGATAGACGGTGCGCGCCTCACGGACACGACTCTGGGCAGGGCACTGCTCAACTCGGTGTTCCCCGAGGACTTCCCGTTCATCAACTCGGTGGTCATCAAGAGCGACATCAAGCTCTTGATCGAGACGATCATCGAGCGCTACCCGCGTTCGGCGGTGGCAGAGACCCTCGACTGCATCAAGGAGCTGGGCTTCAGCTTCGCGACCAAGGCAGGCCTCACCATCGGCCTGGACGACGTGCGTACCCCGGAGAACAAGCAGGAGATCCTCGCCGAGTACGAGGAGAGGGCCGAGAAGGTGCAGAACCTGTTCGCCAAGGGCGTCGTCACCGACGAGGAGCGGCGCCAGGAGCTGATAGAGATCTGGACGGAGGCCACCGAGAAGGTGACCGAGGCCATGAAGTCGAGCCTCAAGACCGAGAAGTTCAACTCTCTCGACATGATGGTCGGCTCGGGAGCTCGAGGGAACATGATGCAGGTCCGCCAGATCGCCGGAATGCGCGGGTTGGTGGCCAATCCCAAAGGTGACATCATCCCCCGACCGATCATCTCGAACTTCCGCGAGGGCCTGTCGGTTCTCGAGTACTTCATCTCGACCCACGGTGCTCGAAAGGGCCTGGCCGACACCGCCCTCCGCACCGCCGACTCCGGATATCTGACCCGCCGCCTCGTTGACGTCTCGCAAGAGATGATCGTGACCGAGGAGGACTGCGAGACGGATCGCGGCATCGTGATCCGGGTCCTCGACGATCGCGGGAACAAGATCCGGAATCTGCGATCCCGTGTGTTCGGCAGGGTGCTCGCCGACGACGTCAAAGAGGGCCGTAGCCTCGTCGCCACCGAGGACGACGAGAAGCTGCGCGCCGGGACGATTATCGGGACCAAGGTCCTGCACGCGATCGAGGGAGCCGACCTCGAGTCCATTCGGGTCCGCTCACCGTTGACTTGCGACACCCGGGCCGGGGTCTGTCAGGCTTGTTACGGGCTGTCGCTCGCCACGGGGCGGCTCGTCGAGACCGCCGAGGCGGTCGGGATCATGGCGGCCCAGTCCATCGGTGAGCCGGGGACCCAGCTCACCATGCGCACCTTCCACACGGGCGGAGTCGCCGGCGAGGACATCACCCACGGTCTCCCTCGCGTCGTAGAGCTGTTCGAGGCGCGGACTCCCAAGGGCAAAGCGGTGCTCTCGGAGATCTCAGGTGTCGCCATGCTGGTCGACGACGAGGAGGGCAGGCGCATCGTGGTTGCCAAGGGCGACGACGAGGTCGCCTACTCGATCTCTCGCTTCGCCAAGCTGCGTTTCAACAATGGAGACGAGGTCGAGGCCGGCAGCCAGCTCACCGAGGGCCCACTGGATCCGAAGGAGGTCCTGGTGATTCGTGGCGTGCGCGCCACCCAGCAGTACCTCGTCGACCAGGTTCAGGAGGTGTACCGGTCACAGGGTGTTGAGATCCACGACAAGCACATCGAGATGATCGTCCGGCAGATGCTGCGTCGGGTTCGGGTCGTTGCTCCCAACGATTCCGACTTCCTGCCGGCAGCCCTCATCGACGATCAGAAGTTCCGGGACACCAACCGGGAGCTCGTAGCGGAGGGCAAGAAGCCGGCGGAGGGCCGTCCCGAGCTGATGGGGATCACCAAGGCCTCGCTGGCGACGGACTCGTGGTTGTCGGCGGCTTCCTTCCAGGAGACGACGAAGGTGCTCACAGACGCTGCCATCCAGAGCCGCTCCGATTTCATGCGTGGCCTCAAGGAGAACGTGATCATCGGCAAGCTGATTCCTGCTGGCACGGGCGCCCAGCAGTACCAGGTGCTCCAACCCTCGTTGCCCGGTGCGACAACCGTCGCCAGCCTGGGCATCCTCGGAGAGGGTGGTGGCATGCCGTCGGACGACGACAGCCTGCCCGAGGACCCGGCTGAGTGGCTGGCTTCACTCGGCGGTGGCAACGACGTCTCCGAAGAGGAGTAGATCCCGGTCCGCGGGGCCGGCCTGGCGAAACCGCCGGGCCCGGCCCGCGGCAGACTCCAAACCCTGTTGACAGCAGGGCGCGCCGGTCATAGCTTTTCCGTGCGGGCAGGCCGGGAGGGAAAGGAAGTCCCCCCTTGCCCAGCCCGCTCGGCGGCCGGGTCAACCCGGATGATCTGGCCAGGAGTGTCGCCAGACACCTCGCCGACACCGCTCCCGGCAGTGTCAAAGCCTCTCTCCGCGACAGTGTCCTGTTGGCCCGCATCATTTCCGGTGTGATCGTGCTCATCGTGGCAGGGACGCTCGTTCTCGCCGTGTTCGGTGGTGTGAGCTGGCTCCTGGGAAGGGAACGGCCTGAGCCGGCCGCCGCAGCCTCTTTCGATCCCGAGTCCTTCTTCGCCGCCGACGGCTCGACAACGACAACCGGCTCAGTGGTCGACGAGGTGGCTGCGGTAGGGGTCACTGCACCATCTTTTGCCGTCCCGCTGGCACCCGCCAAGAGTGATCGGCCGGGCGGGTTCCCAGTGCTGCCATCCCCGACCACCACCGCCCCCACGGTGACGACCACCAGCGCCACCGCGCCATCGTCGACCTCTACCTCGGTCGGCGCCACCACCACGAGCTCCACGACCACGACGACGAGCCCGACTACCACCAGCACCGCGTCCACCACCTCCACCACCACCACGACGTCCACAACCTCCACCACGACGTCCACAACCTCCACCTCCACCACCTCGACCACCACGACGTCCACGACGAGCACGTCGACGACCACCACGTTGCCGGCTACGACGACTACAACCACGAGCCCCACGACCACGACGACAGAGTGAAGGGCCTGTCCCCCCACCCTCTGTTCTTGGTCACCGCCCGCTGGTAGCATTGGCCACCGGCCGACTGATCGGATCAGCAGGTCAACGGCCCCCGGTAGCGCGCGAGCGCGAGCCCTGGGTGCCGGGCGGCGCTTGCCGCCGGTCATTGGCCGATGAACCCGATTTGGTACGTCTGCGGACAGGTACATAGAATCTGTCCTGGTCCCCGGGCCCGCATCTACTGCGTGCCCCGTCAGGGGACAGAGGAGCCCTTCGGGCCCGTTACGCAAGATTCACAACAGGAATCAGCGAGTTTGTTCTGCGCTGGGTCTCCGTCGGAGACTCAAACGCCCCGGCCACGGGCCGGGACGCCGGACACCGCCGCATTCCTTGCTTTAGGAGCAGGATGCCGACCATCGAGCAGCTTGTCCGCGAGGGCAGGAAGCCGAAGAAGAAGAAGGTGAAGACCGCAGGTCTCGCCGGAGCGCCGCAGCGCCGCGGCGTCTGCACGCGCGTCTACACCGTTACGCCCAAGAAGCCGAACTCGGCTCTGCGCAAGGTGTGTCGTGTTCGTCTCTCGTCAGGTGTCGAGGTCACTGCCTACATACCGGGCGAAGGTCACAACCTGCAGGAGCACAGCATGGTCCTGGTGCGCGGTGGTCGCGTTCGCGACTTGCCGGGTGTCCGCTACAAGGTGATTCGAGGCGCACTCGATGCCGCCGGGGTCACTGAACGCAAGCAGGCTCGCAGCCGCTACGGATCGAAGAAGGCGTAGCGATGCGACGTGCGCCCGCACAGAAGCGAAGAGTCGACCCCGATCCGGTGTTTCGAAGCGCCCTGGTCAGCCAGGTCATCAACAAGGTCCTCCTCAAGGGCAAGAAGGATCTGGCCCGGACCATCGTCTACGACGCACTCGAGACCGTGGAGCAGCGCACCAGCCAGGACCCGACCATCGTCCTCAAGCGCGCGGTGGACAACATTCGCCCTGCGGTAGAAGTTCGCTCCCGTCGGGTAGGTGGCAGCTCGTATCAGGTGCCGGTGGAGGTGACTCCACGTCGCCAGAACAGCCTGGCCATTCGCTGGCTCGTCAACTACGCCCGGCAGCGCCGTGAGCCGACCATGTCGATGCGGCTGGCCAATGAGATCTTGGACGCCTCCAACAACACCGGTGCTGCGGTGAAGCGGAAGGAAGACGTCCACAAGATGGCGGAGTCCAACAAGGCCTTCGCCCACTACAGATGGTGAAGGTGGGTCACTGAAGCAGCCTGCGGCTGTGAGCGACGCATCGGAGTTCGCAAGCGGACTCGACGCCATCACAATTTTCACAAGACAGAGTTCCGCGAGGCGGGTCCCAAAAGACTCCGGGCCCCGAACCGGCGGGACAACAGAGCGGCAATTCGCGATGCGAACTGCATACGTGTCGACGGAGTCGGCACGCGTTCACAACGGAATATCGAGTCGGAGTAGTAGAAGACGAAATGAGCAAGGACAACGCGCTGCATCACCTGCGTCAGGTGCCGCTGAGCCGTACCCGGAACATCGGGATCATGGCTCACATCGACGCGGGCAAGACGACGCTGACCGAGCGCATCCTCTACTACACCGGCCGCAACTACAAGATCGGTGAGGTTCACGAGGGCGCAGCCACGATGGACTGGATGGAGCAGGAGCAAGAGCGGGGCATCACGATCACTTCCGCCGCCACTACCTGCATCTGGCACGAGCACGTGATCAACATCATCGACACCCCCGGTCACGTCGACTTCACTGTGGAAGTCGAGCGTGCTCTCCGCGTCCTCGACGGAGCCGTCGCCGTGTTTGACGGGGTAGCCGGTGTCGAGCCCCAGTCGGAGACCGTTTGGCGACAGGCCGACCGCTATCACGTACCCCGGATCTGCTTCATCAACAAGCTGGACCGAACGGGCGCCGATTTCTACTTCGACGTCGACTCGATCGTCGAACGTCTCGGGGCCAAGCCACTGGTCATGCAGCTCCCGATCGGCAAGGAAGCCGACTTCACGGGTGTCGTCGACCTCGTCGAGATGAGGGCTCACGTC
>JBAVPF010000454.1:0-11170 GCA_049692815.1 Acidimicrobiia bacterium | reverse complement strand
GAGACACGAGGGCGTCTCAGCGCCGCACTGGCCCTCCACGTCGCCTCCACGGTCGAATCGGCCGGCGTGGCCCCCCTCATCGTGACTGGAGACCCGGAGGTAGCGGAATGGGCCACCTCGACCGGCTTCCCGATCCTGGCCGATCCGGGAGGCGGGCTCGATGGGGCCGCTGCCGCCGGCGTCGAGTGGGCCGGGCACAGCGACAGTGAGTGGCTGGTCCTGCACGGCGACCTTCCTTTGCTCACGTCTTCGGAGGTGGAAGCGTTGATGGAACCCCTGACGAAAGGCAACGCGGTGCTGGCCCCTTCGAGTGACGGCGGCACGTCGGCCATCGGGTCCCGAGGCGGCTTTTCCTTCGGCTTCGGTGTCTCCAGCTTCCATCGACATCTGGCTCGCCTGGACCGGGTCGTCATCGTGGCTCGCAGAGGGCTCGCCCTGGACATCGATTCCCGGGCCGACCTGGAGGCAGCCCTTGCCGCCCCGTCGGCGGGATGGCTGGCGGAAGCGATACGTTGAGCGCCCGGGCCGGGGTCCATTTATGCTGACGATGTGAGCAAGACGGTCGTCATCACTGGAGGCACCGGTGGGCTGGGCACGGCGCTGGTCCGAAGACTCATCCACGCCGACTGGCGAATCGCGGTCACCTACCTGCTGCCTGAAGAGGCACAGGCGTTCGAGTCCGAGTTCGAGGTGGACGAGGAGCAGGTGATGCTCACCCGTGTCGACTGCACGAATGCGGAGGCGGTCAACTCCTACATCAAGGACGTCGTTGCCCGATGGGGAGAGATACACGCGCTCTGCGCCCTGGTGGGCGGCTGGGCCGGTGGCCGTGACATCGAAGACACCGACGATCTCCGATTCGACCGGATGATCGACCTGAATCTCCGCTCTGCCTTCTACGCAGTGCGGGCGTGCCTCCCCCACCTCAGGGATGCCGAGTGGGGGCGGATAGTGCTGGTGGGTAGCAGGGGAGCAGTGGACTTCTTCGGAGCGCAAGGAGCTTTCAACATCGCCAAGGCGGGCGTAGCCGCGCTGGGACGGAGTGCGGCAACCGAGCTGGAGGGAACCGGAGTCACCGCCAACGTGCTCATGCCCTCTGTGATCGACACGCCGGCCACCCGGAAGTCGCTGCCCTATGCCGACTATGTCGATTGGCCGACACCCGATGAGATCGCCGCCGTGGCCGCATTCCTCCTCAACGAGGACTCGGGTGTCATGAACGGCGCCCTGATCCCGGTCTACGGGCGGGCGTAGAGCTCCAGCCACTCGCCGTGGGGATGAGCCGTCCCCACTTCCGTCGGCCCGGTGCCGTCGTCGATGGTGAGGCCACCAAACCCGTCCTCCCTTCCGAACGCGTCGAAGGAGATCTCGTATAGGGGGCGATTCCCGCGCTGGCGCCGGAGGATCTCACGGAATGATTCGCGGTCCTCGCGGCTGAACTGAAGCAGGGCGAAAGAGTGCATGACGATGGCCGGCTCCCCCGAGGGGAGCGCTTCCAGCAGGGGCTCCATAGTTTCCAGGGCATCGCCTCCCACTATGTCCACCGGATACCGGACTGCCAGCTCCAATGCCTCGAAGAGACGCCGACGCCGTTCGGCATGCTCGGGCCAGACGAGCGCCTCCAACCACTGCCGGTCGTCCCCATCGGCGGCATCGATCGGGTTCAGGTCAAGACCCACACGGCTCACCACCTCGATGGCACGTGGTCTGAGATCAGCCCCGCGATTCTCTGTCTCGAGGTTCACGGTGGAATGTGGGCCCCATTCGAGTTCTCCCCATCTGTAGTGGTACCGGTCGAGATTGAGATTCAGGCCGGCGCTGCTGCCGACGTCCAAGAGATGGAAACGGGCGAGTGGGGTCAGCCAGATGACCGGAAGCAGAACGGCACAGCGCCGACACTCGTTGGTCTGGGTGTACCGGGTTCGACCGATCTCGATGAGCTCTTCCTCATGACGCCTCAGGAAGTCGCTGAACCGGTCCTCGAGATCCCCGCCGGGCTCTGTTGGCTCGGCGATATTCGGGTAGTGCTCGGCCAGGGGATCGTCCGGAGACTGCATCAACAGATACTGGACACCGGCCAAGAGGACATTCGGGCGCGGCGTGTGCTCGATCCGGTTGAGTAGGTCGATGAGCTCAGGATCGTTGCCGATCACCTCAACGAGGCTGACATAGAGAGGTGAGCTGGATCCGAAGCGGATCCACGTTCGCAGGTCGTCTCGCGTCCAGGCCCTGCTCACTTCTCGCTACGTCGGTACGCGGTTGCCAGGGAATCCGCGTACTCGTTCCAGCGATAGCCGCTGTGTGCCTTGATCCACCTGATCCGCGTCTTCGGTCGGGCCCTGGCCAGCTCGTATGCGCGTTGCACCAGCTCCAGATTCGCTATCGGACCCGGTGACTTCTTCTTCCATCCCCGGGCCTCCCACCCTTCTGCCCATTTGGTGAGGATGTTCACCACCAGCTGGGAATCGGTGTAGACGTCGGTGTCGCTGTCCGCGGGAAGCATCTCCAACCCGGCGATCATCGCCGTCAGCTCCATGCGGTTGTTTGTGGTGTGAGCCTCTGAACCGTGGTCTTCGGCGATCAGCCGGCCGTCCACGACGAGAACGGCACCCCAACCTCCGGGACCTGGGTTCCCCTCCGAAGCACCGTCGGTGAAAACACCGGTCTGGGGCCCGTCGTGGAAGGTGGCGAGGACCTCTGCGACCGTGAGGTCGCGGTTCTTGGAGATGCTGGGCGGGCGGTCGGCCGGTTGGTCTCCTACGGCCGGACGTCTGCTGCCCGAGTTCCGGCAATCGAGGCACTCTTTCGGGGTCCAGCCGGGGTAGCGGTCGAGAACATGCTGGGGAAGGTCGAATTCCTTCCCACAGGTCTGGCACGTGAACAAGTCAGCCGACCTTCTCGAAGACGTCTGCGAACTGCGGTGTCTTGAGCAGGCGGAACTCGGAGCGAACCTGGCGTAGGCCGACGGGTTGGGTGAGGCGGCGCAGCTTGGCCGGCCACAGCTTCTGACAGTGGACCTCCCGCGCCTTGAAGGGGGTGCCGTGGAGAATGATCGAAGTCGGTATGGCGTACAGCCCCTGGATGGGCTCGGCCGGATAGACGAAAAGCGCCAGGCCACCGGGTTTGAGCACCCGGGCAATCTCGGCGAGTGCCTTTTCCAGCTCGGGTATGTGCTCTATGGCGTGGACCGCGACGACGAGGTCGAAGCTCTCGTCATCGAACTCGAGCTCCTCAGCGCGCATGTGCCTGACCAGACCGGGTGCCGCTACCTCCACAGCCTGTGGGTTGGCGTCGATCCCGATGATGTCGATGCCTCGATCCGCGAACGCCTTCGTCAGGTGCCCCCGACCGCATCCCACCTCGAGGACTCGCTGGGAGGGACCGATGGAGACGAGACGATCGATCCTCTTCAGATGTGAGGGGTCCCATCTGTTGAGGAGTGCGTATCGACGTGAGTCGTAGATGGTCACGGGCGCTACCGAGGCTATTGGTTCGACTCGAGGTGTGTGGCCACGGCGAAGTCGAGGATCTCCGGCCCTCTCTCCCCCACGGCCACGTGTGTCACGGACGTGTTGCGAGGGGTGTAGAGCGACTCGGAGAAGCTGTCGTCGGTCTTGGTGAGTGACGATATATAGGCCCGGATCGCGCCGCCGTGGGCAACCACGACGGTCGGCCCCTCCTCGGAGAGCGTCAATCCGTCGACGGCCCGCACCATCCGCTCGGTCAGATCAGACCACGATTCGCCGGTCATTCCACGCGGGAGATCGACGCGATCGCGGTAGATGGTCTCCATCACGTCAGGCCACCTCTCCAAGATCTCTTCGGTGGTGAGCCCTTCCCACTCGCCCATGTTGATCTCCATGAGGTCGTCGACCGGGACGATGCCGTTCATCGCCATGTGCCTCGCAGTCGAAGTAGCGCGCTTCAGCGGCGATGTGTACACGGCGCGATGACGCCCGTACCACTCGCCGAGCTTCTCCGCCTGAGCTCTCCCCACGTCATCCAGGTCCCAATCACCTCGGCCCTGCCAGCGGCGCTCGACGTTGGCCTGGGTCTGGCCATGCCGCACGAACGTCAATACCCGATCACCCACGTCGAGTCGCCGGCGCACCTCCTCTGAAACCGGGCCAAAGTGCCCGGTGTCGTTGAACGAGGCGAGGCGTGCCCGACCATACTGCTGGATGATCCTCGTGATGCCCGTGTTCTCGGTGAAGACGTGGACCCGTCGCCCGTGCCCGGGCAGATGCCGATGGAGCACGGACTGCATGAAAGCCCCATGGGTGACCACGGCGACCCGCTCCCCGTCCGACATCTCCTCGAAAAGCCTGTCCACGGCGCCGATTGCCCGTTTGCCGGCCTGCTCCAGGCTCTCACCGGTCTCACCCATCGGGATGGTGCGATCGGCGATGGACCGGCGCAGTTTTTCGCCATGACGCTCCTGGACCTCCGAGAAGTGCAGACCCTCCCACCGACCCAGGTCGACTTCGATGAAGTCTTCGTCGGTGTGTACCTCTTCGGCGAAAGCCTTGGCCGTGTCCAAAGCACGGGTCAGCGGTGATGAGATAACCGCATTGAAGTCCCACGTGGAGAGTCTCCGTCCCAGCACCTCGAGGCTGGCCACGCCGGCCTCGCTCAAGGGACCGTCCGTCTTGCCGTTCCACACGCCGGCACGGTTGGCCTGGGACTCGGCATGACGCACGAAGACGATCTCCTTGCGGACTTCCTGAGGGGGATACGGCTGACCGATCAATTCACTCATGAGGATACGAGAGGTCGGATGGATCTCCCCAACCAGGGAGCCGGAAGCCCGTCGACGGGTCTGACAACGGGCTCAGCTGATGAATGCCGAGGCGAAGATCAGTGAGACGATGGTCATCACCTTGATGACGATGTTCATCGCAGGCCCAGAGGTGTCCTTGAAGGGGTCGCCGACCGTGTCGCCGATGACCGCCGCCTTGTGCGACTCCCCGCCTTTGCCGCCGAAGGCCCCCGACTCGATGAACTTCTTGGCGTTGTCCCAGGCGCCGCCCGCATTGGCCATGAAGATGGCGAGCAGGAACCCTGAGACCAGGGCGCCACCGAGCAGGCCGCCGAGCATCTCCACGTCGAAGAAGCCAACGACGAGTGGGAGTGCCACCGCTATCGACCCCGGGATCACCATCTCCCGAAGCGCCCCGGCGGTGGCGATGTCGACACACGTCTTGTAGTCCGGCTTGGCCTCTGGATCGCCCTCTTTGAGACCCGGAATCTCCCTGAACTGGCGTCGCACCTCGTCGATCATCTTTCCGGCGGCACGCCCCACTGCATTCATGGTCAGCGCGGCGAACAGGAACGGGAACATCGCTCCCAAGAAGAGGCCGATCGTGACCGGAGCCGAAGAGATATCGATCGAGTCGAGATTCACGGCCTTTGTGAAGGCGCTGAACAGGGCCAGGGCGGTGACGGCGGCGGATGCAATGGCGAATCCCTTGGCCACCGCTGCGGTGGTGTTGCCCAGGGAGTCCAGCGCATCCGTCGCCTCCCGAACCTCTGCGGGAAGGTGGGCCATCTCGGCGATCCCGCCGGCGTTGTCGGCGATCGGCCCGTAAGCGTCTACCGAGATCGTGATCCCGAGCGTGGCCAGCACACCGATGGCGGCGATGGCCACGCCGTAGATGCCACCGCCGTCGCCGAGTGCCCAGTCTCCGGCCCAGTAGGCGGCTCCGATGCCGGCGGCCACGACGATGACCGAGAAGGCCGCCGAGCGCATGCCCTCAGCCACCCCCGAGATGATCACGGTCGCCGGGCCGGTCTGGGACTGTCTGGCGATCTCTTTCACCGTCTTGTACTCGTCTGAGGTGAACCACTCTGAGATCTTGCCCACGAACCATCCGACCACGAGGCCGGCCAGCACTGCGATCCAGACCCCGAGCCAGTGCTCTGCCACGTCGCCGAACACCCAGTAGGCCAGGCCACCCACGCCGATGGCGGTGACGATCATGGCGAAGTTGGTGCCCCGGTGGAGCGCTGCCGCCAGGTGCCCCTCGTCCTTGGCGCGGACCAGGAACGAACCGATGATCGAGGCGAACATGCCCAGAGCGGCGACTGCCAGCGGGAAGATGATCGCGGAGACCTCCAGGTCCCCGGTGAAGACGAAGATCGAGTAGGCGACCGGAGCGACCAGCGACCCGACATACGACTCGAAGAGGTCGGCGCCCATGCCGGCGACATCTCCAACGTTGTCACCCACGTTGTCGGCGATGACGGCTGGGTTGCGGGGATCGTCTTCGGGGATGCCGGCCTCCACCTTGCCCACGAGGTCGGCGCCGACGTCTGCGGCCTTGGTGTATATGCCACCACCGACACGGGCGAAGAGGGCAATGGAGGAGCCCCCGAGCCCCACCGCGGTGACGATCTGCACCCAGGTGTCGTCACCAGGAGCCAGAGGGCCGCCAGGTTCAAAAAGCAGGTAGGCAACGCCCACACCGAGAAGGCCCAGGCCGGCGACGGTGAAGCCCATGACCGCCCCACCACGGAAGGCAACCGGCAGGGCGGCCGGGATGCCACCTGACCGTGCAGCCTCTGTCGTGCGGGCGTTGGCCGCCGTCGCTATCCGCATCCCGACGAATCCGGCCAGAGCGGAGAGCACGGCGCCGAAGACGTATGCGATCGCGCCCCAGGGCCGGCCCCAATCGAGGAGGGATGCGATGAGGACGGCCATGACGACGACGAACACCGAAACCCAGGTGTATTCCCTCTTGAGGAAGGCCATGGCGCCTTCGCGAATCGCAGCCGACAGCTCGACCATGCGCTCGTTGCCCTGTGGGTAGGCCAGCACCACGCGGGTGTAGTAGAAGGCCAGCACGAGGCCGAGCCCGCCCGCGGCAAGCGCGATGTACAGGATGGTGTCCGTCATTTGCGTAGTTCCTCCGCGAGAGATCAGGGCTATGGGAGCGGGGCGGGATTATAGGGAAAGGCCCTGTGTGAACCCGAAACCGAGGCCTTAGGAGACGTCGCCTCTCGCCCGACCTCTGGTGAAGTCGATCGCCTCGAGGGTCGCGTTGTAGACGAACCTCTCCCGTTTCGGGGATGCGAGGAATCTGGCGGCTGCGGCCAGCGGTGCCCGGGAGCCGAGACGCTTCGACTCCACGATCGCAGCGCGGGACGTCTTCACCGAGTGAGCCACCATGATCGGCGCCACCGAGTTGTCCTCCGAGCCTCCCTGTGCAAGTGCCCCGTGCAGGTCCTCTTCCGGCCCCTCGAACCCGATGACGGCGGCCACGGCACCCTCGGGGTCCTTCCTGCGCACCGCGGCGAGGACATCGTCGGCGGCGTCGGTGACCCAGGCGGAGGCCGGCTCGCTGCCCCTGCGGTCGAACTGCCTCGTGAAGTTGACGAACCAAACCGCGTGATAGAGGCCACGCAGCACTTCGGGCGTCGGATCCACCGACCACGCCCAGCGCAGGGCATTTGCATAGGTCAGGTTGTGGGTCACGTCCAGCCATCCCCATTCATTGGTGTCGTCGACGTCGAGATCGATGTCGAAACGCCTGAACCGCTCCGAAGCGGCGAGCACGGTCGCGTCTATGAGATCGGGGACACCCGCCCCTCTGGCCAGGGCGGCATCGAGAGCACCGAAGGCGTCCTCCGGGTCGCCGTCGAGGAGGGACCGCATGAACTCCGGGATGTCCAACGGGGGACTCCCCTGATCTTGCACACGTCGTGTCAGGTCTGCGTCCGCCGCATCCCATGCCATGAGGAACTTCCTCATGTAGGGAAGACGGTCGTAGCGCGTGGAGAGAATCATGTTCGGGACGAGCGGCCCCAGGACCGCGTCGGCGTGCTCCCAACCGATGGCTCGCAGCAACTCGAAGGCCTTCTGCGCGTAGATCATCGGGTGGCCGTAGCCCAGGAAGTGATCGGTGATGGCACTGAGAAGGGCGTGCCGGATCCTGTCGGGAGCGACCCCGGCAGCGATCAAGCCCCGCATCAATGCCTCGGCGGCCTCGGCCTGTTCGTCGTCGACGAGGCTCGGATACGCTGCCAATGCTTCTTCGATGCCTCCGTACTCCTGCACCGGGTCCACTGGCTCCGGCCGTGAGCGGAACGGTCGCCGAACTTCGGTGTGGGAAACGACGGACATCCCTTGAATCACGGGCAGGGCCTGTAGCTCGCCCTCGAACAGACTCGCCAGGTTCAGACAATCGGTCAGCGTGGCCATGGAGTGATTCCATCCGTACTCCATGCGGGGCGCCCCGTAGCTGACACCCTCTCTGACCACCTCGGCGAGGGGCGTCCCTATCTGACGCAGCCGCATCGTGTCACGTGCCATTCGGCCGATGTCGAGATCGCCCATCGCCTCCAACAGACTGGAGAAGAGCTGTGGGGCAATGACCTCCGCCGCCGGATCGGTGACGTCGACGTGGACATCTCCCCCGCGGACCTCCACCGGATATGACCGGACCGCCTCACCGCCGAGGCTGCATGATCCCCCTTGGTCGAGCTCGAACTTCCAGTTGTGCCATGCACATGTGAGCGTCTCACCCTTGACCTCCCCCTGGAGGAGGGCGTACCCCTGATGAGGGCAACGGTTGTCGACGGCGTAGACACCCCGCTCGGTCCGGAAGAGGGCGATTCGCTTGTCGAAATGCCGCAACAGCTTCCGTGACCCGACCGGCAGTGCGTCGATGGAGGTCACCGGCACCCAGTCACCAGAGGAGATGCTCATGTCTCACAAACTACAAGTTGAAGTCAACTTGAAGTCAAGGGACAATCATCGGCCATGGAATGGCTGACAATCGGAGACCTGGCATCACGATCGGGAGTCGCCGCTTCGGCTCTCCGCTTCTACGAGACCAAGGGCCTCATAGACTCGGAACGCACGGACGGGAACCAGCGGCGCTACCCCCGGGCGACCTTGAGACGGGTGGCCCTGATCCGCGCCGGCCAGGAGGTGGGGCTGTCGCTCGCCGAGCTGGCCGAGGCTTTGGCCCGCCTGCCCCACGAGAAGACCCCGACGAAGACCGACTGGCAGCGTTTGTCCAAGGCCTGGCGCAGCAGACTCGACGCTCAGATCGCCGAGCTGACCGCCCTCCGCGACGAGCTGACAGACTGCATCGGGTGCGGCTGCCTCTCCCTCAAGTCGTGCGCCATCTTCAACCCCGACGATGCCGCGTCCGACTTGGGGACAGGGCCCCGCTACCTGCTGGGTGACAGTCGCGACTCGCTGACGGAAGCCTGAAGCGCACCGGCCGACGTGAGGACGTAGGCCACCCACAGGGCGTCCGCCAGGGCGAGATGCAGAACCTGTGTCCACAAAGGCACGCCCAGGGTGATGTTGAGGAGGCCGCTGACGAGCATCAGCCCCACGAGGACGGGAAGGGCAACGGCGTTCGGTGACGGCCATGAGCCCGACCGGACCGCGGCCCACCAGCCTGCCACCGCGGCGACGACTGCCAGGATCGGGTGGACGATTCGCAGGTCGGTGAGGAAATGTGATGTGACAGATGCCTCCGAGCCGCCGGTCTTGGGAAACAGGGTGTCGGCGAGGGCGGTGACCGCTCCCGTGGCGGCGATCAGGAGCAGCGCAACGCCGCCAATCACGACGACGCGTGTCACGCCGGGATGGCCGCGGAAGTCGAGCCTCCGGCCTCCTGCCAACCAGAAGGCGGTGAGCGCGAGCGCAGTGAGCAAGAAGAAGGTGTTCACCAGGTGCAGCGGAACCGAGATTGCCCTGGCCACCGATGTGTCGTCGGCGACCCATTCCGCCAGCACGATCACCGCGCCGATGAGTGCCTCGCCCACGATGGCCACTGCGGCGAGAACGACCCCGGTTCGGGCAGGGTGAGATCGGGGGCAAGCCCTCCACACCAGGACCGCAAGGGTGAAAACCAGGACCAGGGCGACCGCGCTGACGGAGCGATGGGCGAACTCCACGGCCGTCGCACCCTCTAGCTCGGGTATGATCTCGCCGGTGCAGGTCGGCCAGGAGGGCCCGCAGCCTGCCCCGCTTCCCGTGGCTCGCACGATCGCGCCCATCAGGATCACGATCACGTTGAACACGAGCACGGCCCAGGCGAAGCGTGCCAATCTGGTCATGGGACAAGGTTAGGTATCGGCCCGACGGATGGGATATGCCATCATCGCGCCATGCGCCTCCTGCTCCCGCTCGCACAACAATCCGGGTACACGCTGGCGGGAGCGCTCACGGTGGTGGCCGCTCTCATCGTCACTGTCGTCATGGTCATGACGTCACGTTCGGACGGAGACGGGCCCGAGGGCCCATAGATGATCCACGAGAGCATCGTCGAGACGATCGGCGAGACTCCGATCGTCCGTCTGAGCCGACTCCATCGGCGGGGCAACCTCGTAGCGAAGGTGGAGACCTTCAATCCGGGCGGCTCCGTGAAGGAGCGGATCGCCCTCGCCATGCTCGAAGATGCCGAGAAGTCCGGTCTGCTCGAGCCAGGGGGCACCATCATCGAGCCGACGTCCGGTAACACAGGCGTCGGGCTCGCCATCGTCGCCGCCATCCGCGGGTACAACGTGATCTGCACCGTCCCCGACAAGGTCTCCAAGGAGAAACAGGACCTGTTGCGGGCCTACGGAGTGAAGGTGATCGAGACCCCGACGAGCCTGGGCCCCGGCGACCCCGACTCCTACTACGGAGTCGCCAACCGTTTGGCCGGGGAGATCGAAGGCTCGTTCCAGCCGAACCAGTATCTCAACGAGGCGAACCCGAGAGCTCACTACGAGACGACAGGCCCCGAGATATGGCGTCAGACCGAGGGCCGGGTCGGTGTCCTCGTCGCCGGTGTCGGCACCGGAGGGACGATCACCGGAGCCGGCAGGTACCTCAAGGAGCAGAACGCGGAGGTAGAGGTGGTGGGGGCCGACCCGGAAGGGTCCATCTACACCAGCGGCCCTGACGGCGACATCCATCAGTATCTGGTGGAAGGTGTCGGGGAGGACTTCTACCCGGAGACAGTCGACCTGGAGGTCATCGATCGCTTCCTTGCATTCGACGATGCTGCCTCGTTTGCCATGGCGCGTCGTTTGGCCCGGGTCGAGGGCATCCTGACCGGAGGGTCCGGAGGCCTCGCCGTGGCCGCGGCCCTCCAGGTGGCCTCCGAGGACGATCGCCTCGTCGTGGTCATCATCCCCGACTCCGGACGCGGGTACCTGTCCAAGC
>JBAVPF010000453.1:0-4335 GCA_049692815.1 Acidimicrobiia bacterium | reverse complement strand
GTATGAGACGGGCTCGGGCTGATCCCATCAGGCCTTGACATTGGTTGCCGATAACGGCCATACTCACTTTTTCACAATGAAGCCGTCCATCTCACCAACCGTCGTACTCCTCATCGAGTAGCACACGCAGGAAGACCTGCGTGTGCTCAACCCTCCGCCACCGGAGGGTTTTTTGTTTCCCCAGGTGCCACATGAAAGACAAGCCATACACAGGTTCCAACTCTCTCCTCCAGAGCCTCGAGCACGAGGGCGTGGAGACCATCTTCGGCGTGCCGGGCGGGGCGATCCTGCCTGCCTACGACCCGCTGCTCGACAGCCCGATCAGACACGTGCTGGCACGTCACGAGCAGGGTGCCGGCCACATGGCCGAGGGGTACGCCATGGCCTCGGGCCGTGTCGGTGTGGCAATGGCGACGTCGGGCCCTGGCGCGACCAATCTCATCACGCCGCTCCAGAACGCAAAGATGGATTCCACCCCGATGGTCGCCATAACCGGCCAGGTGGGAACAGCAGCAATCGGAAGTGACGCTTTCCAGGAGGCATACACCACGGGTCTCGCCATGCACGTCACCAAACACTCCTATCTGGTGACGGACGCCGACGACATCCCCAACGTCGTCCACGAGGCGTTCCACATCGCCTCCAGCGGCCGTCCCGGGCCGGTGTTGATCGACCTGCCCAAAGACATCCTCAACCAACCGACCCACTGGGCGACGCCCACCCTGGCCGGGCTCCCCGGCTACAAGCCACCATCCTCGGAAGGCCACCCCAAGCAGATCAAGGCGGCGGTGGCCCTCATTGAGAGTGCCGAGCGCCCGGTCCTCTACGTGGGTGGAGGGGTGATCCGCTCCGGAGCGTCGGCGGAGCTACTCGCCTTCGCAGAGACCGCCAACGTGCCCGTCGTCACGACTCTGATGGCCCGTGGTGCGTTCCCGGATAGCCACCCGCTCGCCCTGGGCATGCCGGGCATGCACGGCACTTACACCGCGACCACGGCCATCCAGAAGTCGGACGTCTTGATCGCCCTCGGCACCCGTTTCGACGACCGTGTGACCGGCGCCGTCGACGCTTTCGCCCCGCATGCCAAGGTGATACACGTCGACGTCGACCCCGCCGAGATCGGCAAGGTTCGCAATCCCGAGATCCCGATCGTCGGAGACGCCCGACGGGTCCTCAGCGCTCTCCTCGACCGCATGCTCTCCACGCGCGATGGTGCGGCGGCACCCGAGCGCAAGGAATGGCTGGAGCAGCTCGCGGGGTGGAAGACCGCCAAGCCACTCGGCTACGACCAACAGGACGACGGCCCGGTGAAGACCCAGTTCTTCATCGAGCGTCTCCACGCCGTCACCGGCGGGAACGCCATCATCGCCTCCGGCGTCGGCCAGCATCAGATGTGGGCGTCTCAGTTCTGGGGCTTCAGCCGACCGGGAACATGGATCAACTCCGGTGGCCTGGGGACGATGGGGTTCGCCATACCAGCATCGATAGGCGCCAAGGCGGCCAGGCCCGACGAGCTGGTCATAGCCCTTGATGGCGACGGCTGCTTTCAGATGACCGTTCAGGAGCTGATCACCGCCGCCACCGAGGACATCCCGGTGAAAGTGGTCGTCTTCAACAACGGCGGGTACGGGATGGTCAAGCAGTGGCAGAACCTCTTCTATGACGGCCGGCTCTCCGCCGTCGGGCTGGGCTCGACGGTCCCCGACTATCCGAAGCTGGCCGAGGCCATGGGTTGTGTCGGGCTCCGGGTCGATCACCCGGACGGGATCGATGTGGCCATCGACAAGATGCTCGCTGTCGACGACAGCCCTGTCGTGCTCGAAGTGGTCACCGACCCCGACGAGATGTGCTTCCCCATGGTCCCTGCCGGGGGCTCCAACGACATCGTCGTGATGGGACCGGAGGACCTGTGAAACAGCACACGCTCTCGGTGATCGTCGAGGACAAGCCGGGTGTGCTCGCCAGGGTTTCCGCCATGTTCTCCAACCGCGGATTCAACATCCATTCTCTCGCAGTGGGCCCGACACACGTCGGCGGGAGATCTCACATCACCGTCGTCGTGGACGCACCCGAGCTGGAGCAGCTCAAGAAACAGCTGCACAAGCTGGTCAACGTGATCAAGGTCACTGAGCTGGAGCGGAGCGACGCACTGGAGAGTGAGGTGATGATCACCCGTATCTCGTGTGACCCGGTCAGCCGGGGCGAGATAGGGGACACCGGCGCCCTGTTTGGGGCGAGGATGATCGATCTCGCCTCGAACACCATCACCTTCGAGTTGGCGGGCACCCCCGAGCACCTCGCCTCGTTTCTCGAGCACATGAAGCCTTATGGCGTCGTCGACCTGGTCAAGTCGGGTCGTGTCGCCATGAAGAAGCTGTCGGACGTCTCACGGACCGTTGTGGGTCAGATGTGACGCGCCGCTTCAGCAACAACCAGACCAGGACGAAGAAATGACGATGACCAACCCGATCACGATCGACACGACAAAACGAGAGCATGAGCAACGGGAGGCCTTCCAGGGCGCCCTGAGCCAGATGGGTATCACGCTCCCCTCGAAGTCGTTTGACCGCGCCTTTGCCCGGATCCGCGAGATCGCCGGCGACGACGGGGAGATCCCCGGAGACCGCCTGCAGTCCATCATGGACGATGTCGTGTCCGGCATGGAGGTGTTCCAGGGCGTGGCAGACTCCTATAGATGAAATCACATCGGGTAGCCGTCGTCCCGGGCGACGGGACCGGGCCGGAGGTTGTCGACGAAGCCCTCAAAGTGCTCGATGCTGCCTCCGAGCGGTTCGGGTTCTCCCTGGATTCAGAGTGGTTCGACATCGGTGGAGAGCGCTACCTGAGAACAGGTGAGACCCTTCCCGACAAGGTCCTCGATGCCTTTCGCGATTCCGATGCCATCTTGTTCGGAGCTGTGGGACATCCCGACGTTGCTCCCGGGATCCTGGAACAGGACATCCTGCTTCGAATGAGGCGGGAGCTGGGCCAATACATCAATCTGAGACCGGTGAAACTCCACGAGGGGGTGTCCAGCCCTGTCGTGAGGGCGACACCCGAGAACGTCGACTTCGTCGTGGTGAGGGAGAACAGCGAAGGGCTCTATGCGGGGAGGGGCAGCTTCACCGACAAAGGCACTCAGACCGAGGTGGCGATTCAAGAGTCGGTCAACACTCGCGTCGGTGTGGAACGTTGCATCCGATACGCATTCGAGCTGGCCGGTCGGAGGGATCGAAGACATCTCACCCTCTGCGGGAAGACGAATGTCCTCAAATTCGCCTGGGACCTGTGGGCCCGGGCATTCGAGGAGGTGGCCGGCGATTATCCCGACGTTGAGACCGCATACGCCCACGTGGATGCGGCGTGCCTCTGGATGGTGGAGGACCCAGGGCGCTTCGACGTGATAGTCACCGACAACATGTTCGGGGACATCATCACCGATCTCGCCGCGGCCATCCAGGGTGGCCTGGGCATCGCGTCCGGCGCCAACATCAACCCAGAGGGCGTGTCGATGTTCGAGCCAATCGGCGGGACGGCTCCCGGTTTCGAGGGCACGGGAAAGATCAACCCGCTGGCGGCCATAGGCTCGGCGGCGATGATGTTGGACGTCCTCGGAGAGGCCGACGCCGCGCAAGCCATCGAGTCGGCCGTAGCCCACACAGCAGGGTCGCTTCCGTCACTGCGGGCGGGCGAGATGGGGCTGACGACCACCGAGGTCGGGGATCGCGTTGCCGGGATGGTCTCCTCTCACGCTGGCATGTCGACATGAGCGGGAGAACTCTCTTCGAGAAGATCTGGGACGACCACGTCGTCACCGGCGACGATCCGGTGCTCCTCTATGTCGATCTCCATCTCGTACACGAGGTGACGTCTCCACAGGCCTTCGCCGGCCTCGACCTGGCAGGGAGAAGGGTGCGTCGGCCGGATCTGACCCTGGCCACCGTCGACCATGCCATCCCCACGACCAGTCGGGCGCTGGGGATACGCGACCCGCAGTCGAAGAAGCAGGTCGACACGCTGAGACAAAACACCGAGAAGCACAACATCACCTTCTTCGGGCTCGACGACCCCCGTCAGGGGATCGTCCACGTCGTGGGTCCCGAGAACGGGTACACCCAGCCCGGCAAGGTCATCGTCTGTGGCGACAGCCACACCTCGACTCATGGTGCATTCGGAGCCCTGGCCTTCGGGATCGGAACCTCGGAGGTGGAGCACGTCCTCGCCACCCAGACGTTGTGGCAAAAGAGGCCGAAGACGATGGCGGTGGAGTTCGATGGGCCCCTGCCAACCGGAGTCACCTCGAAGGACCTCATCCTCGGGATGATCGCCCAACTC
>JBAVPF010000452.1:0-6298 GCA_049692815.1 Acidimicrobiia bacterium | reverse complement strand
CCGCACCTGCGTGGCAACCGGTGAGGGCGTGCACGTCGCGGTCGGCGGCGGCGACGGCGAGGTCGTCCCAGGTGTAGATGGGGTGGTCCTTCTCCCCACGCATCTGCGCCTTGGTCACCAGATGGGACAGGGTGCGATACCCGTCGGGCGACCCGGCGAGGAGCACGAGATGATCGGTCTCGGGGAGATAGGTCGGCTTGGTGCCATGTGCCCGAACCGACCGGCCCCGCCGAAGCCGGCCCTGACCACCCTTCGTGCGCGCATGACGTTTCCGGTCCCACTCCTCGGCGGTTGCGACGGGGTCCTGGTCTCCGCTCAGGCTCATCTCTAGCCCGATCTCGACGCCGTAGATGACCGGAAGCCCGGTCGCTTTGGCCGTCTGCCAGAGCCGGGATGTCCCGTAGAAACCGTCATGGTCGGTCACGGCGAGGGCGTCATAGCCGAAATCGATCGCCCGCAACACCAGGTCCTCTGGATGGGAGGCACCGTCGAGGAAGGAGAAGTTGGTGTGACAGTGCAGTTCGGCGTACCGGGACACCCGTCACACTATATCGAACATATGTTCGATGATCACGGCCGATCCCCGTTCTCGTCGCTCACAGCGCCATATATGGCGCTGTGAGCATTAGGAATCGGTTCAGCGGTTGTTGCGGGAGAAATGCATCCAGTCCTTGAGCGTGTTCCACCGACCGCCCCAGCCCCAGCCGATGTCGTCGAAGGCCTGTGTCACCAAGTCACCCTCGAAGATCATCCCCGATCTGACGTCTTCCCGGTCCACATAGGCCGAGGCCAGCTCGGGAAGGACCAGGTCGCCCTTCAGGTATGGGTTGTGAAACGGGTTGACATCGATGGCCAGCCCGTATGCATGCTGCGACCAGGACGAGGAGCCCACCGCCGGGCGGCAGACGAAGGACGTCGTGTCGTTCCAGTCTCCCGTGGGAGGGGCGTCGATCTCCTCGGCGGTGATCACCCGCATCAGCTCGATGGGGAAACGCGCCTCGAACAGCTTGCGGAACACTTCGACCACGTCGTCGGCCACCGAGGCGTTGACGATCATCTCCCCGATGTGGAACTCACCATCGAAACCGACATGGGTCATGGTGAGATAGCGAAGCTCGTCGACCGTCACCGGGCACTCCTTCACCCAGCTGGACCGGGCAAGGACGTCGGGCGGGATGGGCTCGATGGACCACTCGTAGCCCACCATGGGGGCAGGCCCCAGCACGTCGGGTGTCTCCAGCTGCCTGTCCACGAGCTCTGGTGGAGTCGGCTGCACCTCCCCGTGCCCGTCGGCGCGCAGCGGCAAGGGCCGTGTCCCCAGCCAGTCGGGCCATGCATACGGGTTGGTGGTCGTCGTGGTCGGAGCCACGGTGGTGGTCGTGGTGGCCGGTGCCGTTGTGGTCGTGACGGCCGTGGGGGATACGGTGCCCTGTGCATCCGGGGGCACAGAGGCCTCCGGTTGTGAGGTTGGGGCGGAACATGCGCCGAGGAGTAGTGCGACGATCAGGAGCACCCGTGACCGCATCAGCGGACTCTACCGACGCCCTTCGGATATCTCGTCGTAACCGGGGCTGCTCTCGTAGAGTCCCAAAAACCGCCTGGAAACAAGGAGAACCATGGGAAGCGTCATCGGGACCATCTTCAGCGGCCTCGTGGCCGGTGTGATCATCGGGCCATTGGCAAGACTCGTCTTGCCCGGCAAGCAGAACATCTCCCTGGTGATGACAGTCGTCCTCGGTGCGATCGGCGCCATCGGCGGCGGTCTCATCTATCACGCCATCGGTGGCGGGGAGACCTCCGGCATCGATTGGATCAAGCTGCTCATCGAGGTTGCCGTGGCCGCGATCCTCGTGGTGGTCTACGGGAACATCCAGTCCTCGAAGGCCTGACCGGCCCCACAACCACGGCCGGGCACTCAACGGCTACATTCGGCCCTCGTGAGAGACATAGCCGTCGCGGTGCCCGGTGGCGTCATCAACGCATGGTGTCGGCCGGCTGCGGTCGGTGAGCCGACAGCGGTCTTGATCCATGGCCTCACCGGCACCTCCAGGTGGTGGGTCAACGTCATCGAGCACCTCCACGCCGGGCTCGGCATCGTCGCCATCGACGTCAGAGGACGTGGTGGCAGCGTGGAAGCTCCCCCGCCGTTCCACATGGCAGAGCTGGCCGACGACGTCGCCCGATGCCTGGACCAGTTCTCGATCGACCGGGCGATCATCGCCGGGTACTCGATGGGTGGCTGGATAGCCGGCGTATTCGCCGACCGTCACCCGGATCGTGTCGACCGTCTGGTGCTGGTCGACGGCGGTCTCCCCCTGCCCAGTGACCCCGGTATGGATGCGGAGGAGCTCATCGGGGCGATGGTCGGGCCCTCTCTCGCCCGTCTCGACATCGTCTTCGAGACCGAGGATGCCTTCTTCGACTACTGGAAGGCCCATCCCGCGCTGGAACGGCACTGGGACGACTCCATGCGCCCCGCGCTCCGCTACGAGCTGCGTAAGACGGGCGACGCCTACGAGGTTGTCGCCAATGCCGAGGCGATACGGGAGGGCGCCCGCCAGATCACGGTCGATCCCGCGACAAGGAGCATCGGCGAGTCGGTCGAGGTCCCCACACACCTGATCGTCGTGGAGAAAGGCACCGCCGACCAGGATGGCGGGCTGGTCCCGCTGGCGACCGCCGAAGGGGCGGCTGCGGCCAACCCGAATCTCACCTTGGAGTACCTCGAGGGCCTCAACCACTACACCTTGATCCTCGGAGCAGGTGCGGCGCAGGTCGCTGCGGCAGTGTCCGGCGACTAGCTACTGTCTGCTGGCAATGAGCACGTCCTCGATCACAAAGACCATCAGGCTCTCGGGCAAGGCGGGGGGGTCCATCGAAGACGCTGTGCGCACCGTCCTGGCAAGGGCGACGACGACGATCTCGGACATCCATCGCTTCGAGATCGTGAGAGTGGGCGGAGAGGTCGACGAATCGGGAGCGCCCACGCTGTTCAGCGTGACCCTGGACATCACCTTCGGCATAAAAGACCCCGTAGAGCACGGCTGACCCGTCTCCAACCCGTTCTGTGAGGGTTTGTACGGACTCTGTACGGAAAGACACTCGCGGAACGGTCGACGTCCGCAACGGCCTTACCATCCCCCCTCCATGAGCAGGACCACACACCGAGCGCTACGTCTCGCCCTCGCCTCGCTCATCGCCACGGCACTCCTGGCGCAGCTCGCCATCAGCCTCAGCAAGTCGGATCTGACGATCGTGCGCTTCTTCAGCTTCTTCACCGTGCTCAGCAACACCGCGGCGGCGGTGATGCTCACCCTCCTGGCGGGAAGGCCGGGACGGGACGGCTCGGCCGGCTTCGCCATGTTTCGGGGGGCGGTCACCGTCTACATGACCGTCACCTTCCTCGTCTACGCCATCGTCCTCGCCCCCGACACGGTCGATGTCGGCTTGACCGAGCCATGGATCGACTGGACGCTGCACATCATCGGTCCGATCGCCGTTACCGCCGACTGGCTGTTCAGCCCCCCAGCGACGAGCCTCGAGCCGAGGACGGTGTCGATTTGGATCGTCTTCCCGGCCGTGTACCTCGCCTACACCCTGATACGCGGACCAATCGTCGACTGGTACCCGTATCCGATACTCGATCCCAACCAGAGTGACGGATACGCAATGGTGGCGATGTGGTCGGCGGTGGTCCTGGTGGTGATAGTCGTCTTCGGGTTCCTCTACCGGTGGTGGGGCAACCGGCAGGTCGTCGGAGGGCGGTCGGCGTGACCGTCCCCTCTCCACAGACCCTCGGCCATGGCATCCACGTCATCCCGGCGCCCCTCCCCTTCGAGTCCCCGGCGTGGGTGAACGCCTACGCCATCGAGGACGCCGCCGGGATCACGCTGATCGACTGTGGGGCCGATTGGGAGCCAGGACGGACCGCACTGAGGGACGGGTTCACGACGCTGGGCCTCGACGAGAGCGGAGTCCACACCCTCATCGTCTCCCATCTGCACCCCGACCACGTCGGGATGTCGGCGCGACTGGTCCGTGAGCTCGGCTGTCGCTTCGTCATGCACGAGCGGGCCGCCAAGCTCGTCGACCGATACAACGACACTCCGGGCTGGGTCGAGCGCATGCGCGGCATCGCCGAGACGCACGGTGTCCCCGAACCGCTGATCACCGCGGCGATCAGCAATGTCGAGCGGGCCGACTTCATGCCGATCATCGACCCCCCCGACCACGTGGTGGTGGATGGCGACGAGATCGATCTGGGTGAGGGCCGTTCCCTGCGGGTGGTGCACACACCCGGTCACGAGCCCGCTCACATCTGCCTGCACGACACCCGGACGGGGATCTTCTTCTCGGGGGACCACGTGCTGCCCCGGATCTCGCCGGTGATCATGTACGACCTGGGCATCGGTGATCCGCTCGGGGACTACCTGGCGTCCCTCGCCCGTCTCGTCGACATGCACATCGGCCTCACCTACCCGGCCCACGGGGCGATCATCGAGCACGGCGAGGAGCGCGCCCGTCAGATCATCCTCCACCACGACCGGCGTCTACGTGACATGGCCGAGATGGTCGCCGAGGGGGACAGCACGGCTTGGAAGGTGATGACTCGCTCCTTCCGCCCCAATCTCAACCCGATTCAGGCGAGACTCGCCTTCCTGGAGACGGTCTCGCATCTCGAGCACCTGCGCATCATCGGGCGTGTCGAAGCCTCCGAGCGGGAAGGAAAGACCCTCTACACGGCTTGAGATGTTGGCATCGGCGCCGACATGTACGAAAATGATCGGTCTGGCGGCTTTGGTCGCCCCCTGGGAAGGACGACACATGATCTTTGGATACCTCGATGCCGGGTCTGGGAGCCTGATCCTTCAGGCCATTCTCGGCGGGGCCGCGGGCATTGCGGTCGCGTTCAAGGCATGGAAGGCGAAGTTGGCGGGCAAGCCGACGGCGGCGAACGCCGAGGCACCGAACGACGTCGACGACCAGCCCGCCATCAGCGAGACCTGATCTCGGATGCACCGAGCAGACCCGGGGTCATTTCGTGATCCTGCGTCTCACATCGTCTACGAGGAAGGGCGTGTCCTCCGTCTCCTCGACGACAGAGGTCGCAAGGCCTGGGATGCCCTGGCGGCATCGTCGTTCTTCACCCGGGCCACAGACGACGGGCGCATCATCGGGGCCAAGCTCGTCGACGACCGCTCCGACGGCGTAGCCGGGGTCCTGGAGCACCCCCCGGTCCCATTCGTCTCCTACCCCTACGAGTGGACTTTCTCGATGCTGAAGGACGCCGCCCTCCTCCAACTCGACCTCCTGGCCGAAGCGCTCGACGACGGTCTGACGATCAAAGACGCCACGCCATACAACATCCAGTTCGTCGACGGGAGACCGGTCTTCATCGACGTGGGCTCCTTCGAGGCCTACCAGGCAGGTGAGCCCTGGATCGGTTACCGGCAGTTCACCCGTCAATTCCTCTTCCCCCTGATGATGAGGGCGTGGGCGGGCCTGCCGTTCCAGCCGTGGCTGCGGGGTGACATGGAGGGACCTACGGCCTCGGACCTACGCAGCCTTCTTTCGTTGCGGCGACGTCTCAAGCCGTCGGTGATGCTCCACGTCTCCTTGCAGGCGCGTATGGAGACGAGGATGGAGGGGACGGCGGTTCGCAGCGAGCTGAAGAGCGCCGGCTTCAACGCCGACATGATCCTCGCCAATGTCCGCAAGCTGAAGAAGCTGGTGACCGGTCTCACCTGGGATGACGGTGGACACGGCTGGGTCGAATACGAGTCGTGCGACCACGTCGCCCGTGACCGGGAGGCGAAGGCCGAGTTTCTCTCCTCCGTCCTGGCCTCCGAAAGCCCCGAGCGGGTCCTGGACCTGGGGGCGAACGACGGCTTCTTCACCGAGATCGCCCGCCGGGCCGGGGCCGTTGCGATCGCGGTCGATGGCGACGAGGCGGTGCTCGACGCCCTCTACCGAAACGGCTCCCAGGTCTGTCTGGCACTCTCCGATCTGACCAACCCCTCCCCCGCCCAGGGCTGGGCAGGCGCCGAGCGACCCGGGCTGATCGAGCGAGCCCGGCCGAATCTCGTGATCGCATACGGACTGATCCACCATCTCATCTACACCGCAAGCATCCCGCCTGGTGCGGTCGTGGACTGGCTCGCCTCGTTCGGCTGCCCCGTGGTGGTCGAGTTCGTCTCGCCGGAAGACCCCATGGTGGAGCGGCTCACCGCCAACAAGACGACCGAGGAGCTTCACCCGGGCCGCACCAGAGCGGAGTTCGAGGAGACTATCCGGGGAC
>JBAVPF010000451.1:0-3303 GCA_049692815.1 Acidimicrobiia bacterium | reverse complement strand
GTCTACGCTCGAATCCGATGAGTGAGATCGTTGGGAGAGTCCTCGGGACGAGAGACTCCACGCCCCTCGAGTTCTGGGTCGGGGTGGCGGACGGAGAGTTCCTGCAACTGGACGACGTCGTGGCGCTGGAGCGGGTGCTCCCCACCGGCGAGGTGGTGAGGATGTACGGAACCGTCGGCCAGGTGGTGGCGAGACACGAGGGCGCCCGCTTCGACTCCGACGTGTTCCTCATCGAGGAGGGCATCCTCCCCGCCGAGGTGACCGAGGCAGCCCAGGTGACGGCAACCCGGTTCGAGCCGGAGGTCTTCGTGCCTCCCCGTCCCGGGCAAGAGGTCCGCGTGGCCACCGGCGACGAGCGAGACCGGGCGCTCTTCTTCGACCGCATGGAGCGAAAGCTACCGGTGGGCCTCGCCCGCACCGGAGAGCCCCTGTGGGTCAACTTCGAGTTCATCAATGGCGAGCGTGGTGCCCACGTCAACATCTCCGGCATATCGGGGGTGGCAACCAAGACCAGCTACGCAACCTTCCTTCTTCACTCACTGTTCACCTCGGGTGTTCTCGGCAGCGCCGCGGTGAACACCAAGGCGTTGATCTTCAACGTCAAAGGCGAGGACTTGATGCATCTCGACCGGGTCAACAACCGGCTCGACGAGGAGCAGAGGTCTCTCTACACCCATCTCGGGTTGCCCAGCACCCCGTTCGACTCGGTCGGTCTCTTCGCTCCGCCCCGCCTGGACGACCCTAAGGCGACCGCCGACGTGGCCTCCCGTTCCGACGTGACGTCGTTCTTCTGGAGCATCCACGAGTTCTGCTCCGAGGATCTGCTCCCGTTCCTGTTCGCCGACGCCGAGGACGACCGGGCCCAATACACCACGGTCGTATACAACGTCATGGCCCAGCTGCGTCATGCCGAGGCCTCCGACACCGGCGCCGCCGTGATCGACGGCATCACGCTGCGCACGTTCCGCGAGCTGGCCGATCTGATCACCGAGCGGGTGCAGAGTGAGGATCATCGTCACGCCTGGGCCGGGCCCGCCATCGGCACCGGGACGATCAACGCATTCGTGCGCAGGCTCCAGGCCTCGGTCCGTCATCTGGGACGGCTGATCCGCTCCGACGTCCCCGACCCGGCCCGTCATCGCATCAGCCTCGACGACCACGTCACCGTGGTCGACCTGCACAACCTCAACGACCGGGCCAAGCGTTTCGTGGTGGGCGTCACCCTGAAGCGCGCCTTCGAGGACAAGGAGAGGGCCGGCCAGGGCGATGAGCTGTTGATGGTCGTCCTCGACGAGTTGAACAAGTACGCGCCACGGGAGGGATGGAGCCCGATCAAGGAGATCCTCCTCGACATCGCCGAGAGGGGCAGGTCACTGGGGGTCATCCTGATCGGCGCACAGCAGACGGCTTCCGAGGTGGAGCGTCGTATCATCGCCAACTCTTCGATCAGGGTTGTGGGCCGTCTCGATTCGGCCGAGGCCGCCCGTGAGGAGTACGGCTTCCTTCCCGGCCCTCATCGCCAGCGGGCGACGATCGTCAAACCGGGGACGATGATCCTCAGCCAGCCGGAGCTGCCGGTGCCACTGGTCCTCGAGTTCCCCTTCCCGGCGTGGGCCACGAGAGCGTCGGAGGCGGTGGTGCCCATAGATGGCGGTGGTCCGGGGGACCCGTTCCAGGATCTCTAACGACCCTCGGCCCAGGCCACGTAGCTGAGAGAGGCGTCTCGGTACGAAGCGGTGATACGCCAGCAGCCTGCCTGCGGGATCTCGAAGCCGGCGATGATGAATACACCCATCTCCGGGTGACCCCCATTCGTGACCGCTGCGGCCTCCACCATGGCGGCCGCCCCGACCACATGCTCGGCAGTGAACGTGATGTCGGGCACCGGCTCTGAGATAGACGTGTAATCAGGAGTCCACCAGAAGGTCTTCTGGGTGAGACTGCCATCGGTGCCCACGGGCAGGCCCTCCCACACCTGACCGTCCCGTTGGATGAAGGTCCACAGCTCAGGTGTGCCGTACCAGACATCCCCATCGAGAGACAGGGAGATGTCGGCCGGGGGGGTGAATGGGACTTGATCCGGATACGTGATCGGGCAGACCTCGCGACTGCCATCGATCACCCCTGAGGTCGTCGCCTCGGTCTGTGTCGTTGAGGTCGCGTCGCCCGCAGCGACAGGCGCCCCCGATCCCGGCCACATCCACACCATCCCGAGTGCGACGATGACCGCTGCGGCCGCCGTCGACCATCCCGCGAACAGCATCCGGCGGTGACGGCGGGCGACGATCCCGGGGAAGGACGGACGATCTACCCGCCGGCCCACCTCGGCCGCGGTCGTGCCCGCCCTGGATGCCAACTCCTCAAACCTCATCGAGCAGTCCCTTCGCCACCAGTTGGCGGTGCAACCGCTGCCGCCCCTGGTGGAGCAAAGCCTTCACCGTCCCCTCGGCCACACCGAGCACACCGGCGATGTCTGCAAGAGGGAGGTCTTCCACATAGCGGAGGGCGATCGCCTGGGCTTGTCGGGAGGGAAGCCGCCTCACCTCCTCCCAGAACGTTTCCGACTCGTGATCCTGAGCGGGGTCGGTGGCACGGCTCTCTGAATCGAGACGGAGCATCGCCACCGTCTCTATGCGAAGACGACGCCATCGGGAGCGAGTCAGGTTGAGGGCCACCCGCCGGACCCACCCACCGGGAGAGCCCATGCCCTCGACGCGAGACCAATCCCTGTGGGCGCGCAGGAACGCTTCCTGGGCCATGTCCTCGGCGACCCAGCGGCTGCCCGTCAGCGCGTACACCAGACCCACCACCGCGGGATAGTCCCGTTGATACAGAAGCTCGAACGATCCAGGGACTTGAACCTCAGGGAAACCTTCGGTCTCGGCCATCCATCCTCACTGATCCGAGGGCGTTTCACACCCTAAGGACGCTTGGGAAGGCGGTCGGGTTTAGACGGACCTCGTAAGGTGTAACCCAGATCTCCTGTCTGTGGCGACTTAGGGTCGAGCGTGACGCCAAAGGACTTGATGGTGATGAATTCGGAGGGCGACCTGTTCGCCAACCACGGTGCGGCGCTCACTCGCATTGCCACGATCCTTGCCGGGCCCAGCGATGCAGAAGAGGTGGTGGCCGATGCTCTTGCATCGCTGATCGAATCCGGGTCGATCCCTGGCTCGGGCGATCCACGAGCGCTGGCATCCGGGCGGTCTTGGCCAGATCGAGCTCCTTTCATCGATCCAGAATTCGTAGACGACGTCGAGAGCAGCACTTCGCCGCCCGGATTGCGCGATTTGACCCTGAGCT
>JBAVPF010000450.1:0-5052 GCA_049692815.1 Acidimicrobiia bacterium | reverse complement strand
ACCGAATCCTGGTCGGAATGGAAGAAGGCCCGGAGAGAGCCACCGGGCAGCGCAACGTCCGGAGCCCCCCAACCGAGGATGTACATGTCCCAGCCGAGGGCGGAGTCCGGTGTCTGCGGTGGGAAGGCCGTGTCGACGATGGCGTCGAAGTCGGTGGGAACGTTCACGACGGGTATGCCGAGGACCTTCATCCAATTGGCGATCCACACCGCGTAGGTGGCGCGGAAGGGGTCGTATGAGGGCCCAGGCGCCAGCAGGGACAACTCGGGGACACGCACCCCGTTGGGCATGGTCATGCCCTGACCCGCGGTCACGATGCGGAAATCCCCGTCCTCGGCATACTCGACCGTCGGCTCCCGCACCCACGTGTAGCCGGCGTCTTTGAGCATCTGGATGGCGGTCTCGAAGCGTTCGTCCTCACTCATCGGCTCACCGCCAGACCACCCCGCACGTGTGACGTCGGGGTTGTAGTCGGGCGTCAGACCCGGGTGGATCAGGGTGTAGGCGGGGAAGACCGCCCCGCCGAGAACGGTGTCGGCCACCATCTCCTTGTCGATCACCGTGGCCACGGCAGTGCGGAAGACGACGTCCGACATCGGTGCCTTGCGCAGATTGAAGGCCAGGTAGCGGAAGCCGTCGGCCTGGCTCACGGTGAATTGCATCTCAGGGTTGGTGGCCAGTTGCCGGCGCAGCCCGCGGGTGATGCCCTCCGGGTCGAACACGTAGTCGACGTCCCCCGCGGCAAGCTTCTCGTATGCCTCCTGCCTGGTCAGGCTTTCGACCCAGTGGATCTCGGAGAAGAACGGGCCTTCGATGTAATGGGCGAGTACTTCGCCCGTTCCATCACCGCCGTACACCGCGTCCTCACCTCTGGCCGCGTTCGCGATGCGGAACGACCCGTCCGAATACAGGGTGTCCTCGGTCCCGCTGTCGATGTAGGACGGGTTCGGCAGGCCGATCACGGCCTCACCACGCACCCAGTCCTCCAGGACGACCGGCCCGATGGATGGCTCATCTATCGCAGAGACCCCGTAGAGGACCGCACGGCCACGCTCCTTCCCGGCGTCGGCGATGTACTCGCTGATCTCGTCTCCGGTCACCTGCTCGGGTGTGAGGTCGTTGGCCTCGTTGTCGTCGGCGAGGGAGGCGGCAACGATCTCCTGTCGGGCCTGGTCAGGCGTTATCTGCGCCACCGCGTCTTCGGCGGCGGCGCGTGCCTCCTCCACTTGGGGCCGCCAGTAGTGGGCCGGTATGAACGGGGCCAGGGCGACACCGGCGTCCCATGCCGCCAGACCGGGTGGCTGGTTGAACTCGACTCGCACCATGTGAGGGTCCGGAGCCGACACATTGAGGATTGTGGAGCCGAAGCGTGACGCGTGAGTGGTGCCGAGATCGAATTCGCGGACCACCTCGAAGTAGAGGACGAGGTCCTCGGCGGTCACGGGAGTGTCGTCCGACCACTCGACGTCCTCGCGGATCGGCTGCTCGACCACCCAGATGTCACCCTCTTGTGATGGCCGCACCGGCTCCGGGGTCGCCGCCAGCCGCGGCACCTGGACGAAACCGGGCAAAGACGTCTCGAACATCGACAACTTGGAGTTGCCCAGGTACGCCTGGTTCTGGACCGTGCTCGCCGGGCCGTCGAAGGCGGCGAACCAGTTGTCGGTGGTTATCGGGCCGATGAGGCCGACGCGGAGGATCCGGGCCGACGCCCCGTCATCGGGTGCCGACGTCGTAGTGGAGACATCGGCTTGGGATGTGGTCGTCTCGTTCGAGGTGTCCGAGGTGCAGGCCGCCAGAACCATCGTCAGCGCGGTGACGATGGCCGTCCAGCGAAGCCCGGCTCTCCTCGGGTCTGCAGGATGCGGGACCGACCGAATGCGTGTCCACACCATGAGGTCAGGTGGGGTGGAGTTCCCCTGAGTCGTCGAGAATCACATCGTAAGTGTTCCTCGACTCCGAGATTATGGCCTGAATGATGCCGGTCATCGGCAGGGCGAGAACGACGCCGATTCCCCCCATGAGGGTACCTCCGATGATGATCGCCGCCACGGAGACCGCAGGGTGGATCTCCATGGTGCGCTTGGTGATTCTCGGCGAGAACAGGTAGTTCTCGATCTGCTGGTAGACGGTGAAGTAGACGATGACCCACAGCGCGGTGGTGGGAGAGTTGAACGTGAGGGCGACGACAGCAGGGAGGATCGCGGCCAGATAGGTCCCTACCACCGGGATGAACTGGCTGAGGACACCGACCCAGATGCCCAGGGAGAGGGCAAAGGGGACGTCCACCAGGCTGAGGAAGAGGGTGGTGAGGGTGGCCGAGATCATCGCAAGGATGAGACGGGAGTAGATGTACCCGCCCATCTTCTCCACGGCCACGTCCCAGATGTGGAGCGCCCGGCGCTGCCGATCCTCCGGCATCGCGGAGAGAACCGTCCGCTGCAAGGTGGGCAGCTCGGCGATCATGTAGAACGAGAACAGGGCGACGGTCGTGGCGAAGAACAAGAAGGTGAACACGCTGGAGGCCAGCCCGACGAGGCCACCCGCAACCACACCGGTCAGGTTCTGGACCGATGAGAGAAGGTCCTTGCCGACCGCCGTCAGATCAACCTGGGAGAGGTCGAACCCGAATGTCTCGTTCAGGAACTTGCCCACCGACTTCACCACACTCGGGATGGCGTTCACCAGCTGCTGGAACTGCTCCACGAACAGCGGGGCGAGGGCCCAGATGAAGAACCCCACCATGAGCAGTGCGACGACGAACACCACACCGGTGGCGACACCACGCCGCCATCCTCGCTTGTGCAGGTAGTGCACGGGTGGTTCGAAGGTCACCGCCACGAACAGCGAGACGAAGACCATGAAGAGGACCGAGGACAGCTGAAAGATCAGCCACAACACCCCGGCGACGCCTATGAGGACGATGGCGACGGTCAGAGTCCGGCGGACGAAGATCTCCCGATCCTGGGCCTGCGGCTGGGCCATGTTCGTCGAGAGTAGAAAGGACCCTCGCTCAATTCGCGTCAATGCGAATAGGCTCCACCAGCGACCAGGAGAGACGTGGACGAATTCCAGGTCGTCTGGGCACCGGACCAGGCCACCGCAGAGAGCACCAACACGGCGGTCTTCATGGCACGCCACGGCATTCACGAGTACGCCGATCTCGTGGGACGGTCGACGCGCGACCCGGAATGGTTCTGGGGAGCGGTCGTCGACTTCCTCGGCCTGCCATTCGACCCGCCATGGACGGCGGTCAGGGACACGTCGCGCGGCCATCCCTGGGCGACCTGGTTTGTCGGCAGTGGATTCAACCTCTCCACGGCGTGCGTGGACCGCTGGGTGGCGGTGGACCCGGATCTGGTGGCACTTCGATCTCAGAAGGAGAGTGGCGAGACACGCCAGCTGACCTATGGAGAGCTGCACGAGCAGGTCGAGTGTCTGGCCGGCGCCATGGCCGACCTCGGGGTCGGCAGGGGTGACGCCGTGGCGGTGTACCTCCCGATGTCAGAGGAGGCGGTGGTCTCGTTCCTCGCGATCGCCCGCCTCGGCGCGGTCTTCATCCCTGTCTTCTCCGGCTATGCGGCGGAGGCGGTGTCCACCCGTCTGATGGACCCGAAGCCGGCGTTGCTCATCTGTGCCAACGGGTTCCAGCGCAGGGGCAAGGTCGTCGAGATGAAGGAGATCGCCGACGAGGCGGCAGAGATTGCCGCAGGCATCGATCACCTACTGGTCGTCGACTACACGGATCGGGACGGGACACCGATGACACCCGGACGCGACGTGCCATGGCACGAGGCCATAGCCGACGCCGAGAGGAAGCCGGCAGCACCCACATGGTCCGAGGACCCGGTGCTGATCGCCTACACCTCGGGAACCACGGGACGACCGAAGGGAGCGGTCCACGCCCAAGCCGGCCTGACCGTGAAACTGGCAGAGGAGGGTGCCTTCCAATTGGACGTCAAACGAGGCGACGTCCTGATGTGGGCCACCGACATGGGATGGATCATGGGGCCGTGGATGGTGGTGGCCGGTCTGGCCAACGGTGCCACCATCGCCACCTATGACGGGGCGCCCAACTACCCCGGCCCCGACCGCATCTGGCAGGTCGCGTCAGAGCTGGGGCTGACGATCCTCGGCATCTCCCCGACCCTGGTCCGCTCCCTGCAGCCTCACGGCGCCGGTGAGGCGCGGAAACACGATCTCTCCGCGCTCCGCCTCTTCGGCTCCACCGGCGAGCCGTGGAACCCCGAGCCCTGGCATTGGCTCTTCGACGAGGTGGGAGAGGGACGGAGGCCGATCATCAACATCTCCGGCGGCACCGAGGTCGGGGCGTGCATCCTCTCGGTCAACATGCTCCAGGGCATCAAGCCCACCTCCCTGGGCGGCCCCGCCCTGGGCATCGACGCAGACGTCTATGACGACGAGGGGAAACCGATCAGGGGCGAGGTGGGTGAGCTCGTAATCCGGGGATCCTGGCCTGGGATGACCCGAGGCTTCTGGGGTGAGCCGGAGCGCTACATCGAGACCTACTGGTCCCGATTCGAGGACACGTGGGTCCATGGCGACTGGGCATCGATCGACGGGGACGGCTTTTGGTTCCTCCACGGGAGATCGGACGACACGCTGAACATCGCCGGGAAGCGGATCGGCCCCGCCGAGATCGAATCGGCGGCGGTTGCCCTCGACGAGGTGGTCATGGCGGCGGCAATCGGCCTGCCCGACGAGGTCAAGGGCGAGGCAATCGGGCTCTACCTGGTGGCGGCGCCCGGGGTGACACCCGACGACGACCTCACCGCACGCGTCATGGCCGCCTGCGACGACGCCCTGGGCAAGGCATTCCACCCCAAGAGCGTCCGATGGGTCGGCGACCTGCCCCGCACCCGGTCACAGAAGATCATGCGACGCGTGGTCAAGGCCCTGGCACTCGGTCAGGACCCCGGCGACCTCACCAGTCTGGAGAATCCCGAGTCCCTGGACGGCCTTGCGGCCGTCCAGTACTAGGTACTGGGTACTGGGTACCGAGTACGTACCAAGTACCAAGTACCAAGTACC
>JBAVPF010000449.1:0-3203 GCA_049692815.1 Acidimicrobiia bacterium | reverse complement strand
GACCATCGACGTCTACAACCCGGACGGATCGCTCGATGACCACCACGAGTTCGACAACGCCCTCAGCGAACCGGGGGTCGATTCACTTGTGCGGCTGCTGACTGGCGTTGGACCAAGCGACGCGCAGTCCTGGTTCATCACCCTCACCAATGCCTGTCCTACAGGGTGTGCCATCACGGATGTCACCGCCGAAGCGCTCAACACAACTGGATCCTCGAATCTGTTGGACGTGATCTCTCTGAGCGGTCAGGTAGTGGCGGTGAGCGATGCAACGATCGACGAGGTCCAGACGGCCTTTGGCATATGTACGGAGGACGTCCCCCAATCGACATGTGAGGGATCTCTCAATCCGGGTGACACGCGTCCCTTCACGGCCAAACAACTGGACCCAGTTGATCAGGTGGAGGTGAGCGCGGGTCAGACGATCCAAGTGCAGGTCGAGATCTCCTTCACGTCGGGTTGAGGTGCGAATCGGAGAGCCAACCGTGCGACTCATGTGTGTCTTCCTGGCAATAGCCACCCTGGCCGCGTGCGACGGAGATCGAACCACACGGCAGGTCCCAACGACGACAGCCACACTCGTGACCGTCCAAACCACGCCGACCACCACCAGCACGACCGTCGAAAGCACCACGACTTCAGCTGCGGAAGATGGTGGTCCCGGCGAGTCGGTCAGCGTCACCGACAAAGTCACAATCGTGGTCACGGATCCTGAGAACGAATGAGACGACTACAGGCTCTCCTGATCGTCCTGGTCGCCCTGGCGGTGACCGTGAGTGTCGTCCCGAGGGCGTCCGCAGAGGCGATCGACACGATTTCCACCGAGGGTTATCGGATCCAGACGGTGCCGTCTTCGGGACTAGGGACGGCTCGGCTAATCAGCGACAACGGGATGGTCGTCCTGTTCACGAACCAAACCAACAAGACGAACAACATCTGGCCCGGGATCGGCTACCCGTTCTCCGACATCGGTTGTCAGTTCTGCGCCAGCAACCCCAACTACAACATCACCGGAGTCAACTCGTCCGACGTCTTCGCCGGCTCCTGGATCAACGGTTCAGGTGTGAAGATCCCGTTCATCTGGTCGGAATCCGCCGGATACAACCAGCTCGGTTTGCCCGTCGGCTCAATGGGGATCGTCGGCGCCGAGGTGAAGGGCATCGACGAAGCAGGCAATATCGCTGGAATCTTCAACGCCCTTCCGGGGCTTTGCGATGACACCTACAGCGGAACGTGCTCGTTCTTCGGCTCTCCGAACGCAATCGGTGGATACGACTACGACGTGATCCCCGCGATGGTCTCTGCCACCAACATCGGCGGAGGGAGGGTCGTGGGCAACGGATGGACCTGGACACCAGGTGGCGGGATGTTGGATTTGAGGCATCCCGGTTACAGCGTCGCGGTCGCGTACGACGTCAACGAGTCGGGTGAGATCGCCGGCATCCTCGGCGACGGGGCGGGCAACAATGTCGCCGCGTACTGGCCAGGGCCGACCGCGTCGCCGATACCCATCGGGACCTTGTCCGGCGACAGTCAGAGCTTCGCCGCCGCCATCAATGGGTCGGGCCAGGTCGTCGGCTGGAGCGGTACCTCTCAGAGCCCCAACGACCCACGCAGGGCGTTCGCCTGGACGCCGCCCAGCGGTCCCATGGTCGACCTGGGCCTTCTCCCCGGCGGCGCCACCGCCGAGGCCTGGGACATCAACCTCGCAGGCTTGGTCGCCGGAACCGCCGATGGTCGCCCTGTGATCTGGGACTTCGCTGGCAGTGGCTACGACATCGATTACCCGCCGGAGGTCACAGTGAACGGACCGGGCCAAGGATCGGAAGGCGACCTGCTCGTCATCGACCTGACCGTCACCGACTTCGATGGGGACCCCTTCACGGTGACCTTGTCAGGGGAGCCAACCGGTGCAGTCTGGGACGATGTTTCGCAGGACATCACGTGGCAGACCGGCCCCGGCGACGCCGGGACCTACCGCTTCTCCGTGACAGTGGCCCAGGACGACCAACCGGCCAACACGCTCACAGTTCCGCTGACATTCCTCGTGTCCGGACCACTCACACTCGACCCGATCGGAGACCAGCTTGCGACTGAGGGCGAACTCCTCACCTTCACCGCAACGTCGAGCGCCGGCCTGGCCCAGTACGTCGCAGTCGGGGGCACGCCCTCGAATCCGACTCCGCTCCCGCCCGGAGCGCAGATAAATCCTTTGACCGGCGTCTTCACCTGGACACCTGATTCCAGCCAGGTCGGAGACCATGAGATCACGATCCAGGTGACAGATGTCGGCGATTTCACTCGCCCGACGGCATCCGAGACGATAACGATCACCGTTCAGCCGGCCGGTGGCGCACAACCTGTCACGATCATGGTCGACGAGTCGATACTCGTGATCGATGATCCTTCGATCCTGCCGTCGGCTCTGATCCGGCTCATCGAAGGGATTCGGGTCTCGGACGATGTCCAGGTCCGCCCGCCGATCCTGATCAGCGTCTTCGAGAACGTCGGCGTCTCCGATGGCGGGGGTGTGGTCCCATCCGCCCTGATCCATTTCGCGGAATCCGTGAACGTCCACGACGCGGTCGTCGTCAGCCCCGAGGCTCTCGCCTCGCTGAGCGGCATGAAGTGGGAGGACATCGACGGCGACGGGGCTCGGGATCCCGGGGAGCCTGCGATGCAAGGCGTGTCGATCTACCTCGACCTCGACGATGACGGCACTCTGGACTCAGGGGAGCCGGCGACTGTCACGGCCGCCGACGGCTCATACTCCTTCGACGGTCTCGTCCCCGGCCTCTGGGTCGTTCGCGAAGTCGTTCCATCTGGGTACACCCAGACCTTCCCGACCGCAGCAGCGGGCTTCGAACATCAAGTGACCCTCGCCGCCGAGGATCTGGCGACGGGCTTCGACTTCGGAAACCAGCCGCTGCCCAACCTGGCACCGATCATCCAGCCGATCGACGATGTCTTCGCCGTGGTGGGCGAGCAGATCGCGGTGAGCCCGATCGTGACCGACCCGGAAGGTGATCAATTCACACACAACTGGGAGGGAGCGCCATCGAACGCGATCATCAACGGGATCTTCGACCTCACGCCAACCACGGCTCAAGGAGGATCGGTCTTCGAAATCACTTTGACGGTGACCCAGGACGACGATCCGTCGAAGACGACTTCGGCGACCTTCAAGGTCTACGTCGCTGCCC
>JBAVPF010000448.1:0-2982 GCA_049692815.1 Acidimicrobiia bacterium | reverse complement strand
ATCTGGATGAGATGACGGCCGTGCTGGCTGCTGGTCTGGGTGAGCCATCCGACTTCGACGAGGGGGCGGCGGCCGTTGCCGGTGACGCGGGCACCGCGCTGGCCGGCGGGGACACGGCCGGGGCTATCGACCTGCTCGTGTCCTTCCTGGATGGTCTGGCCGACGCGACAACGGCTGTCACCGGGGATTCACTGCGTCGCGTTGCGGCGGAGGCACCTGCTCATGTCACCCGTATCTCGGCCGAGGCCGGTGTCGGGCGGCCTCCGGCTCGGTTCTTCTCCCGGCGCAAGAAGGGCCCCGACGTCGCCGAGCTGACCTCCCGGCTCAACGTGGCGATCCTTCGGCCGGCGCGGGTCGTGCTGGCCAGACATGCCCTTGCTCGTGCCTCGGTGGCGGAGCTGGCACTGGAGACGGCGAGCCTGCGCGCTTTGGCCACCCGTTAACCTCGCCGGTCATGCCTCTTCTCGCCCAGACCTCGATAAACAGCCGGATCATCGCCACCGTCGTCGTGGTCGCCGTGATCGCCGTGATGTACTGGCTGGCTGTCGCTGCCGGGCGCCGGTACGTGGCCCGGATGGAGGCCAGAGGGTTCGAGCACGGGACTCGAGCGGTGACCCTGTGGACCGTGCTGCGCCGCCTGACGCTCCTGATCCTGGTGGCGACAGCGATTCTCTTCATGTTCTCGATCTGGGGTTGGAGCCTCGCCCCTCTGCTCGGAGTGGGAACCGTCCTCGCCGCCGCGATCGGCTTCGGGGCCCAGGACGTGGTCAAGGACTTCCTTTCCGGTCTCTTCATCCTCGCCGAGGATCAGTTCCAGATCGGGGACGTCGTGACCATCGCCGGCACGTCGGGAGTCGTCGAGGACATCCAACTGCGTATCACGGTCCTCCGTGACCTGGAGGGAAACGTCCATTTCGTCCCCAACGGCAAGATCGAGGTCGCCTCCAACTTCACCTCCAAGTTCGCCCAGCCGGTCATCGATGTCAACATCGCCTACGAGACGGATGTCGACCGCGCCCTGGAGGTGCTCGAGGACGAGTTGACGAAGCTCGCCGAGGACCCCGAGTACTCCGCTCTCATCGCCGAGCCGCCCGAGATATTGGGAGTCAACGAGCTGGGCGAGTCCTCCGTGGTGCTGCGGGGACGCTTGAAGACCGACGCCGATTCACGCTGGGTGATCCGTCGGGAGGCTCTGCGCCGGATCAAGAAGCGGTTCGACGCAGAGGGCATCGTGATCCCCTTCCCCCAGATCACGCTCAATCAGAAGCCCTGACGGCCGGTGATGATGCGGAGGCTGTCGGGGGCCCACTCGACCCTGCCTCCGTCGACGAGGCCCAGACTCTCGCCGTCGGCCTGAGCCGGCACCGGCGGGTCTGCCTCGAAGTGGAGCGAGGTCACCTGCTGCCACACTTCGAAGTCCTTCAGTTGCCCCAGGTCGCGGTGGGTGAGTGCGCTGAAGAGGATGCCCGGGACGCGTCGTCTTCTCATTCGCTCCAGCACCAGGACCGACATGGGATCCGGTGGTGTCTCTTCGAACCTGAGGGCGATGCGCCCGAAGTAGGTGTACACATCGCGGAACTGCAGCAGGGCTGTGGTCCCCATCGTCTCCTCCCCGTCCGAGGTGAAACGGACATGCGGTTTCACCGACGGGTAGTTCTTCAGGCCGACGGCGAGCGCCGACCAGGCGTAGTGGAGCGACCCGAAGCGGTACTTGCGATAGGGGTCGGCGTCGGCGACGTGGACCACCTCGGCGTCGAGGCCGAGGCCACAAGCGAAGACCGCATGGTGCACGGTCTCGGTCTGACCGCGTTCCAGGGTCATCCGCGCCGTCCCTATGGCCTGGGTCTCACGGCCCCGTCCGACGAGTCTGGCGGCCTTGGTGTGTCGGCTGGGGATGTCGTAGAGCCGGGCCACCACATTGGTGGTGCCCACCGGGATGATGCCCAACGCCGCCTCGGTGCCCACCAGGCCCTGGGCCACGTGGTGGACCATCCCGTCCCCACCCATCGCCACCACCACCGAGGCCCCGTCTTCCACTGCCTGGGCGGCAGCCCCCGTCGCCTCGGATGCCGACGACGGCCACAGTGCCTCTACGTTGCTCGTCCTCGCCAGTTCCGACATCACGTCGCGGTGCGAGCCACCAGTGAACTGGGAGGCCACCGGGTTGGCGATGACGGCGATGCGTTCCATTGCGGTCCGAAGTTACAGATGTACCCTGCCAATCCGATGCCCGAGCTCGTCGAGCAGCCAAGCGAGAAGCAAAGCGAAGCCCTCTATTCGGTGGTCGCCGGCGAGGGTGAGGGGTTCATGCTCGGCCTCGCCGCAGGCGACGCGGCCGGTGGCGCGTGGGACCTCGGCTACTCGGCCGTCACCGAACAGGCGACCGTCATCTCCTATCAGCTGATCACCCAGGGGCGCATCGACGAGGATCGGCTCGTGCAGGCCCTGCTCGAGCTGGACGGGGCCGACCAGGAAGACCCGGTCTACCGCGCCGAGAGCGCCGAGTTCAGAGCCTGGCTCGATCGGTCGCGCGCAGGCAGGGCTCAACCGGGCTCAGAGCCGTCGTTGGACGCGGCGGCCCGGGCGCTGCCCCTGGGCGTCGTCTTCCGCAAGGAGCCGGAGAGTGTCGTCTCCGCCGCGCTCGACCTCGGCGGGATCTTCCACACCGACGTGGCCACAGTCGTCGCCGGTGTGATCTCGGCATCCGCCGTGGCAGCGTCGTGTTTCGCCCAATCCGGTCTCGACCTGATCGCAGGTGTCGCCGAGACGGTGGAGGCGACGGGCGCCACGCTGGCATCGCGGCTGGACGATGATTCCCGTCTGGAGTCGCTGGTTGGGGAGATCGAGGCTTTGATGCCCGCCGTGGGGATCTCCACGGGGGAGGAGGCCTTGAAGGCGGTCGGGAGAGACGACTCCGACCCGGTGACCACGGTCCTCACTGCACTGCTGCTGGCAGCACCCGTGGTGCACCGGCATCACCTG
>JBAVPF010000447.1:0-2008 GCA_049692815.1 Acidimicrobiia bacterium | reverse complement strand
CTCATGGTCGCGGCAAAGGTCAGTTCCGGCACCGTCGCACTCGTCGGCTCAGGACTGTGGGCATTAGGGCTGGCCGTCGTTGCACCCAGTGTCCGAGTGCTGTGTGGCGACGTCAGCAAGCCCGGAACCCTTGACACGGCTCACCGCGGATCAATTGCCGTCACGGGTCTCGTGATGACGAGTGCCAGCGTAATCCTCGCTATGTGGCAGCAGTCCAACGACTACGTCGTCATAGCGGCCCTGGTCGCTGGACTCTTCGGTGTGAATCTCACCAGTCTCGGGTTGATCTCGCTAGCCGAATCGATGCCAAACCGCTGGGCGCTGATCGGCATCACCGTCGTGGGTACCTCCGTTCTCACGGCGCTGGGACTGCTCGCATTTCACCTGTCCCTGGTCGCGGTCATACCGAGCGTGCTTCTCATTGGGGTTGGTCTCGTCCCCTTGAGCAATGCGCTTCCTGGCATGCTGAAGGATTCGCGTCGATGGCGGATCGCAACATGGTTCTTGTTGGGATCTGGGATCGGCGCGGTGATGACCGTCTCGTTCTCACGCGCCGATTGGCCGCTCCTCTGGGCATTGGGTGCACTTCTGCTCGCTGCGCTGTTTGCCTTCAGCCTGGTCAGCGAGGTCGTTCCCCTTGCCCTGGCGTTGGTCCTCGGCGGGATCATCACTGGCTCGGTCGTGAATCGGACTTCAAATGAGCCCGCGAACGTCCGGGATGACGCAGCCCAAAGACTGGTTGTATTTGGCGACTCATACATCTCCGGTGAGGGCGCCGACAAGTACCTGCCCGGAACGAACGTCGTCGGAGAAAACGAATGCCGCCGTGCCTCCACGGCATACCCGTATCTGGTCGCTGACGAGCTTGGTTATCGCCTGGATTTCTATGCGTGTTCCGGAGCTGAGACCTACGAAGTCGTTGCAGGGGCGGCCGGCGGGCTGAGCTCTACCGAACCTTCACAGCTGCAACAGTTTCTCGACGAAGGGCAAAAAGCAGACCAGGGTGACCAACCGCCTCCGCCCATCGCAGCGGTGTTGGTGAGCATTGGAGGGAACGACTCGTGGTTCGGAACGCTAGGACAGGCATGTTTCGGCCCGGGTTCTTGTGACGTGCACCGCAATACCCTCCTCCGCAATGCAGCCGGCATAAGAGACCGCATCACTTTCGTGTACGACCAGATACGAGCTGAGGTCGGTGCAGACGTTCCGATCGTTGCCATGCCCTATCCCCTCATCATGACCGAGACAGGCTGTGATGACTCACCCTTGACACGGCAAGAACACAGATTCCTTTTCGAATTCACGGAAGTACTCAACGAACAGACCCGTGTGGCGGCAGCGCGGGCTGGGGTCAATTGGTTCACACCTGGCGTGACCGCATTTGAGGGTCACCGCGTCTGTGAGAGCTCTGACCTCGCCGTAAACGTGCTCGACGTCGCGCCCAAGGAAGGGGCGCTTCTAGACCGCATCCTGCCATCCAACTGGGCACACGGAAGCGTCCATCCAAATGAATTGGGCCACGAGCTCATCGCCGAGCGCCTGACACCTTGGCTTGAAACTCTTCTCGACAATGCGACAAACGGGGAAACAAGTCCGAACCCGGAACCGCAGACGGCCACGCGTACCCGGTTCACGCCCCCTTCGGTCCTCCTCACCTCGACCAGGTCGCTCGGGATCCCCGAAAACCTCGAGTGTCCCTTCGGGGAACTCGATATCTCGGTTCAAATCCGGCCCGGAATCCTCGGCTCGAACTACCCATTGGAGAGCCTCACACCGGGCTCATCGGTCTGTTACACCGAACATGACGGAACCTGGCTCGTAAGCCCGTTGCCCGAGACCGAACAGACGATCAGCATTCCGGCGTGGGATCGCGGCGTGGCGTTGGATTTCGATCCTGACCTGTTCTCGACCAGACAGATCGTCCTCTCACAGAGGTCAACTGGCCGCTGGAACATTGACGTCTATGACTATTGCGAGTTGAACCCCGAGTGCGCGGACAGCCCCGCAG
>JBAVPF010000446.1:0-5304 GCA_049692815.1 Acidimicrobiia bacterium | reverse complement strand
GACCTGCTCGGCGCCGACCCGTGGAGCCTGGGCGGCGTCGGGGTCACCGACATCGACGTGATCGCCGACCTGGCTCTGGAGGGACGGGTCAACATGACCACGGGTGCCAACGAGGACGACTGGCACTACAAGGGCGTCGACGTCGGGCGTGACATCCCCGTCACCACCTGGGCAGATCTCCGCACCGTCACCGACGGTGACGTCTGCGTCGTCGACGGCGGGGCCCTCGAGCTCTGGAAGGGCATCGAGGTGGGCCACATCTTCAAGCTGGGCACCCAGTACTCGGAGGCGTTCGGCGCGTTCGTTCAGGACGAGGAGGGGGTGAGCCACCCCATCATCATGGGGTCGTACGGCATCGGCGTGGAGAGGGGCATCGCGGCCGTGGTCGAGGCGTGTCACGACGACAACGGGATCGTCTGGCCGGTCTCAGTCGCGCCCTACGAGGTGGTCATCACCGTGGTGCGGCCGGACGACGAGGCGACCCTGCGCACGGCCGAGGAGATATACGATACCCTCTCCGAGATGGGCGTGGAGGTGCTCCTGGACGACCGGGAGGAGCGCCCCGGGGTCAAGTTCGCCGATTCGGAGCTGATCGGCATCCCCTTCCGGGTCACCATCGGGCCGCGGGGGGTCGAGGGCGATGTCGCCGAGCTCACGATTCGCCAGGGCCTCGTCAAGGAGGAGGTTTCGTTGTCCGAAGTGGCCTCCCATCTCGTGGAGAGGGTGACACGGGAGCGTTCCGGCATTTAACGCTGGGCCCGGGTTCGACCTATAATCGACCTCCTAATACAGGACGCTTTTCGGTCAGGTGGGCGCCTTTGGCACCCACCTGACTTGCTGTGGAGACACTGAATTTGGCCCAAGTAACCGACATCTGGGACGTGGTCGAGCCCTATCTCGCCGCGGAGAAGCTCGAGTTGGACGATCTCGAGCTGTCCGGCCGCGGGCGGGGCCGTGTGCTCCGCGTCACCATCGACGGTGACGGTGTCGACGTCGACAGGCTCGCCGAGTTGTCACGGGGTCTGTCACGTCTCCTGGACGAGGAACCGGCCCTGCAGGACGCATACCGCCTGGAAGTCTCCTCGCCCGGCTTGGAGAGAGCCCTGCGCCGGCCCTCACATTTCCACAAGTCGATCGGCCGGGAGGTGGTCGTCAAGGCCCTGGCAGGAGAGGAGAAAGCCACCTACAGGGGTCTTCTGTCCGACGCCGACGAGAGCTCGCTGACAGTCGACACCGATGCCGGTCGCGTGGTCGTCGCCTATGACGAAGTGGTCAACGCCAGGACCGTCTACCGCTGGGAGAGGGCCCCGAAGCCGGGCCACTGAAGGAGAATGATGAAGCTCGACACGATGATGGAGGCGATCGAGGTGCTCGCCCGCGAGCGGGGTGTCGCCGTTGACGCGATCCTCGATGCGTTCGCCAACGCCCTCGTGGCCGCCTACAAGCGGAGCCCCGGCGCCGCCGAAGAGGCACGTGTGACCATCGACCCCGACTCGGGCGAGGTCACCGTTTACGCCCAGGAGCTCGACGAGGACGGCAACGTCATCGACGAGTGGGAGGACACCCCCGAGGGCGAGGCCTTCGGCCGCATTGCCGCCCAATCCTTCAAGCAGGTCATGCAGTTCAAGCTGCGCGAGGCCAAGCGGGAGAAGGTCTACGAGATGTACGAGGGCCGGGAGGGGGATCTGGTCACCGGGATCGTCCAGCAGGTGGACTACCGGTCGGTGATCCTCGACCTGGGTGATGCCGAGGCGATCCTGCCCGGGTCCGAGCGCATTCCGTTCGAGCGGCTCGACCGGGGCAACCGGGTCAAGGCCCTGATCCTCGAGGTCCGCAACGAGACCAAGGGTGCTCAGATCGTCGTGTCGCGCAGTCATCCCGATCTCGTCCGCCGGCTTCTCGAGCTGGAGGTCCCCGAGCTCACCGACGGCACCGTGGAGATAGTCAACATCGCCAGGGAGCCGGGTCACCGCACCAAGATCGCGGTGATCTCCCACGATCCCAACGTCGACCCGAAGGGCGCCTGTGTCGGTGCCCGCGGGTCCCGGGTCCGCCAGGTCGTCAACGAGCTGCGCGGGGAGAAGGTCGACGTCGTGCAATGGCGCGACGACGTGGCGCAATTCATCGCCGAGGCGCTGGGGCCGGCCAAAGTCAAAGAGGTCCACATCGATGAGGAGGAGAAGACGGCGGATGTCGTGGTCTCCGAGCATCAGCTCTCCCTGGCCATCGGCAAGGAGGGCCAGAACGCCCGGTTGGCCGCCCGGCTCTCCGGGTACAAGGTGGATATCCGCTCCGACGTCGAAGAGGTGCCGGTGGAAGTGGAGGCCGAGGCTCCCGTTGACGAGCCCGAGGCCGGTGAGGAGACGACCGGCGGCGAGGAGGGTGCCGTCGCCGTGGAGGCGGCCGACGGTGATGCGACAGAGGGTGAAGAGAGCTCCGGCGAAGAGGTATCGCCCGGCGACGATGAAGATGCAGTCACGCCGGACCAGCCGGACATGGAGAGTGAGTGATCGCTGAATGAGGGTTTATGAGTTAGCCCGGGAGCTGGGCGTCGATTCCAAGGAGGTCCTGGCACAGGCACTGGATCTCGGTCTCGAGGTCAAGACGGCCTCGTCCGGGCTGGACGACGAGGGGGCCGAGCTGGTTCGGCTCGCTTTCGCTCCTGCGGAGAAGGCAGAGGAGAAGCCGCCGGTGGCGGCAGAAGAGGAGCCGGCCGGAGGCGCGGCCGATGAAGTCGCGGAGGCTCGTTTCCCTGAAGAGACGTCTCCCGCACCGAAGCCGGAAGAGATCGAAGCTGCTCCCGCAGCAGAGCCACAAGAGCCGGAGGAAGAGACCGGCGCCGGCGAGATCGAGATAGCCACGATCCCCGAGGGAGCCACGGTCGCCGAGTTCGCCGAGGCGATCGGACAGCCGGCAGGCGAGGTGGTCAAGGCCCTGCTCAACAAGGGCATGCCTGCGGGCGCCGGCCAGCAGATGCCTCCACAACTAATCGACGAGATCGCCGAGGGATTCGGCTACATGGTCGAGATCGAGGAGGCGGCACCGGCTCCGGCCGTGGCGGAGCAGCCCGAGTTCGAGGACAACGAGGCCGACCTCACCCCCAGACCGCCCGTCGTGACGGTGATGGGCCACGTCGACCATGGGAAGACGACCCTTCTCGACACCATCCGCAAGGCGAGTGTCGTCTCCGATGAGGAGGGCGGCATCACCCAGCACATCGGTGCCTATCAAGTCGACGTGAACGGCAGGAAGGTCACCTTCGTCGACACGCCGGGCCACGAGGCCTTCACCGCGCTGAGGGCCAGGGGGGCGAACATCACCGACATCGTGGTGCTCGTGGTCGCCGCCGACGACGGCGTCATGCCCCAGACCGTGGAGGCCATCTCCCACGCCAAGGCCGCGGGAGTCAAGATCATCGTCGCCATCAACAAGATGGACCTGCCCGGTGCCGACCCGCTCCGGGTCCGCACCGAGCTCACCAACCAGGAGATCCTCACCGAGGAGCTCGGCGGCGACATCCCTTCCGTACCGCTCTCGGCGGTCACGGGCGAAGGCGTCGACGACCTTCTCGAGGTCATCGATCTCATCGCCCAACTGGAGGATTTCAAGGCCAACGCCAAGCCGAAGGCCAGCGGTGTGGTCGTCGAGGCCCAGCTCGAGGTGGGCCGGGGGCCGGTGGCCACGATCATCGTCCAGCGGGGCACCTTGCGACAGGGCGACGCCTTCGTGGCGGGGCCGGTGTCGGGTAAGGCCCGCGCCCTCATGAATGAGCAGGGGGACCGTATCGAGCAGGCCACCCCCTCCGACCCTGTCCTGATCATGGGTTGGGACGACGTCCCCGCCGCCGGCGACTACTTCGAGGTGGTGGCCGACGACAGGGAGGCGAGGAAGATCGCCTCTGCGAGACAGGAGGAGGCGCGCGCCGAGGCGAACATCGCCCCGTCCGCTCGCGACCGTCTCCAGGGCCTCCTCGACCAGCTCCGGACCGAGGACGCCACGCTCAACGTGATAGTCAAAGCCGACGCCCAGGGCTCGCTGGAGGCGTTGCGGGAGTCGATCGCCAAGATCGAGCGTGAGGGTGGGAAGATCCAGATCGTCCACACCGCGGTCGGTGGCATCAATGAGAACGACATCACCCTCGCCGAGGTCACCGAGGCGGTGGTGATCGGGTTCAACGTCCGTCCCGAACCGAAAGCCCGCCGTGCCGCCGAGGAGGCAGGTGTCGAGGTGCGGACCTACGGCATCATCTACGAGCTCCTCGACGAGTTGGAGCAGCTCCTCGTCGGCCAGCTTGCCCCCGAATCGGAGGAAGTCGTCCTGGGCACGGCAGAGGTCAGGGCCATCTTCAAAGTCCCCAGAGCAGGCACCATTGCCGGCTGCTACGTCGTGGAAGGCATGGTCCAAAGGGGCGCCAAGGCGCGGCTGCTGCGCGATGGTGTCATCATCCACGACGGTGTCGTCTCCTCCCTCAAGCGGTTCAAGGACGACGTGCGCGAGGTCCAGTCGGGCTTCGAGTGCGGCATGGGGTTCGAGGACTACAACGACATCAAGGAAGGCGACAGCATCGAGGTCTACACGGTCCGCGAGGTCGCCAGAACCTAGGGAGTCTGTTCGGCGATGAGCGACCGCATGCTGCGCGTCAACTCGATACTGCGCGAGGTGATCGCCGAGGAGATCGAGAGGATGAGCGACTCCCGTCTCCGGCTCGTCTCTGTCACCGGTGTCGATACGGCTCCCAACCTGCGCACGGCGACCGTTTACGTCGACGTGCTGAGCCCCACGACGCAGGACGATGCGCTGGCCGCTCTCAACGGCGCCGCCAAGCGGCTCCAGGCGGCCATCGGACGCGAGGTGCGCATGAAGTACACACCTACTCTCTCATTCGAGATGGACGCAGGAATTACCGGAGGTGAGCGGATCGACGCCATCCTCCGCGACATCGTCACTGAAGCTCCCGGGCCGGGAGGTGAGGAAGAGTGAGCATCGATCGCTCCCGGTTGGAGGCCGCCGCCCATGCGCTCGCCGACTCGCCCACCGTGGCGCTGGCGTGCCACATCGGCCCCGACGGTGATGCGTTGGGCTCGATGCTCGGGCTGGCCATCGCCGCAGCCAACGAGGGCAAGGAGGTCGTGGCCAGCTTCGGCTCACCGCATCAGATGCCACCCAGCCTGACCTTCCTCCCCGACGGGCATCTGGTCCCTCCGGAGCGCTTCCCCGAGTCGCCCCGGCTCATGGTGGTTCTCGACGCGGGGTCGGAGGAGCGTCTCGGTGATCTGGCGGCGAACGGCAATCGCGCCGACACTC
>JBAVPF010000445.1:0-1954 GCA_049692815.1 Acidimicrobiia bacterium | reverse complement strand
GTTGAGAAGAGCGGCGAACGGATCCAGTTGGATCCCAAAAACCTCTCCCTTTCCAACGGTGGGCCGACACGCGACCACCTCGGACAGGAACCAGTTCGACCCCAATTGAATCGCCCATGCCACCGGCCCGATCAGCAGGCCGGCCCAGAGTCTGGCCGATCCGCGGATCTCCCGCCTGGTGATCATCTCCGGCGTGGTCATAGCCGGGGCGAGAGATAGACGGTCAGCAGCACGAAGAGCCACACGACATCGACGAAATGCCAGTACATGGCAAAGACTTGAACGGTGACATGCCTCTTGGCGTCGAAAGCTCCCTGCCATGCTCGAAACTGGACCCTGGCACTCATGAACAGGCCAACGAGAACGTGGAAGCCGTGAAAGCCGGTGATCACGAAGAAAAGAGACCCGTACACGTTCGACTGTGGCGTGAACTCGCCGAGGGTCCTTGGGTACTCGGCGAACACCTGGAGGGCGAGGAAAGTCGCACCGAGAAGGAACCCGGCGGCGAGGCCCCAGCGAAGACGCGAGGGCGAGCCGGCCCGAATCCCCCTGTCAGCCAGGTGCACCGGCACGCTCGATGACCAGAGGATCACCGTCATAACGAGGGGAAGCGCGAGAGATGGGACGGCAATGCCGTCCAAAGGCCAGGTCTCATGGCTGAAGCGGACGAAGAAGTAGGAGAAGATCAGTGTGGCGAACAGCGCAGATTCGGTGACGATGAGCCAGACCATCCCCCACCACCCGAAGGAGCGCGGCCCTGAAGTGGTGCCTGCAAGCGGCTCTGGGACGGGCGCGGCAGTCATGATTCCTGCGTCTCCCCCCTTGGCGCAAACCAACGGAAGACCGCACCAACGAGAGCACCCAGCCCGAGGCCGATGACTATGAGGTGGCCGAGGAGGAGACCGTAGGCGAGGACCATCATCGACAGGGCGGTCATGAACGGCCACACCGACTCATGGGGCATATGGACCTCGGCTTGAGGGGCGGCGTCGAGGGCGCTGGTGGACAGCGTTATGTGCCCGCCTGTGAGAGTCCGCCCTCCCATCTCCGGCGGCTGGAATCCATCGCGCAGCTCCTCCTGGTCCCACACCGGCTCGCGTGATCGCACCTCAGGGATTGTCACGAAGTTGTATGCCGGGGGTGGCGACGTGGTGGCCCACTCCAGGGTGTCGCCTCCCCAGGGGTCGTTCCCGGCAGGTCGACCCCGTTTAAGCGCCCAGAACCAGTTGACGAAGGTCACGAGGATCCCCGCGGCCAGCATGAAGGTTCCGATCGTCGCCACGAGGTTGGGGCCTTCCCATCCGAGACCCGCGTCGTAGGTATAGGTGCGGCGAGGTTGGCCGAGCAGCCCGGCGATGTGCATCGGAAAGAAGGTGACGTTGAAGCCTACGAACATGAGCCAGAAGCTGGTCTTTCCCCATCGCTCGGACAGGAGACGCCCTGTCATCTTCGGGCCCCAGTAGTAGAGACCGGCAAACATGGGAAAGACCGCACCTCCTGCCATGACGTAGTGGAAGTGGGCAACCACGAAATAGGAGTCGGTTATCGCCTGATCGAAGGCCACTGCGCTGAACATCACCCCGGTCACGCCGCCCACGACGAAGAGGATGATGAACCCGTAGACGAAGAGGAGGGGGGTGTCGAGCCGGGGTCGGCCTGCGATCGACGTGCCGATCCATGCGAACACCTGAACGGCACTCGGGATAGCAACCATGAAGCTCGCCGCTGAGATGAAGACCAGGGACACCCCGGGAAGACCTACGGCGAACATGTGGTGGACCCATACCCCAAAACTGAGGAGGGCAAGTCCCACCTCGGCCAGGACTATGTAGGTGTATCCGATCATCCGCTGCCTCGTGAAGGTGGGTATCACGGTGGAGACGAGGCCGAACGCAGGGAGGACCACCAGGTAGACCTCTGGATGTCCGAAGATCCAGAACAGGTGTTGCCAGAG
>JBAVPF010000444.1:0-2751 GCA_049692815.1 Acidimicrobiia bacterium | reverse complement strand
CTCACATCCTTCATTTCATCGACGTGCTGTGGGCGGCCGGGCGCGTCCTCGTCGCCCAGGAGGCGCCCGAGACCGAAGCGCTGAGGCATCAGATAGCCCAAGGCCTCGGCTATCTGAGCATGAACATGTCCAATCCACAGATAAGGGAGAGATGGTTCGGCATGGGCACACACACAGAGCTGGCTGCGCTGGCCGGATTCGAGCCGATCGACGTGCTCGGCACCCAGGGCGCGCCGACCGACCTGGCCGACAACGAGATGGAGTTGTTGCGGGAGATCACATCGGGCTCGGGCGAGAGGAACGCCGGTGGAGACGAGGTCACTGCTCTGCTGGCCAAGTTGGGAGTGTCCAGCGAGACCCAGGCCATCGAGTACGCGATCAAGGCGGGCATCACATGGCAGTGAAGGTCGTCATCGATCGGCGGCGCTGCATCGGTGCCGGGACATGCGTGGTGCTCGCCCCCTCGGCATTCCAATGGCGCCAGGGCGATTTCCTCAAACCTGAGCTCCTCGACGCCGCCACCGTCGACGAAGACGTACTCAGAGAAGTTGCCGCAGCCTGCCCCACGCGGGCGATCGTCCTCGAAGAAGTGTTCGAGTCGGCGGGATCGACGACGGCGTAGCCTTCTCCCATCATCCCCGACGGCGATCACTACGAGTGGTACGAGCATCCGGAGTCGTCGCCGTGCGGGTCGACCGGCTGTCTCGCAGCCATCCCCACTGCGGTCAGAGTATGAGGCCAAGCCCTCTCAGTGCCTCATGCACCGTCGAGAGCTCGGGATGAGCCTCGGCGCATCGTTCGCTCCAGGTGATCACCTCGTCGAGAGGGCGGTCAGTGGCGAACTCATGGATCTCGAAGGTGGGCGATGCGAACTGGCCACCTCCGATCGGCTGTTGGACCAGGAACCGGGCTAGCTGTGCCAGGACGTCGGCCATCAGCACATAGAGAGTGCCGACCGCCCTCGCCTGGTCGTTCCCCCCGAACACACGGCGTAACACCAGGAAGAGACCGCGGAAAACCGCGTTGAACAGTTCCGAAACCGGTCTTATCCCGGGTGGGAAGTCGTTCGTTAGAGGATTCGTCCTGACAGGTCTCACCGCACCGAGTGGGCTGATGCCACGTGAGATCTGGAGGAGCTTGTTGTAATGGGTCAGCTCCTGGTGGGCCGGGTCGGCCCAACGCTCGTCGCTCATCCCCTCGCCCTGGTGGATGATGATCTCAATGGCCTCGCGGGCGGACTCCACGTCGTTGACCAGCACCAGCCCGCCGCTGTCGGCCGCGTCCATTTCGACGGGCCGGTAGAACCTCGGGTCCGACAGCTGTGCCTCCTCCTGCGGATTGGCGAAGAGGTCGGTGGTCTCGGCCAGCATCTCGATCCCGATCTCGAGGGCGTGATAGAACTGGCCGAGGGTCTCGAACCGATCCGGCTGGGCGGGGGCATCTCGGGCCTCGGGCTGCTCGATCCTCATGAATACCCGTTCGATCAGGTCGTCGGAGCACGGCTCCAGGTCGATCGCGAGCGGAGGATCGTGGTGGGGGAGGCTCGTGGGGAACTCGGTCATGTACCGGGTCGACGCGAAGTCAGGCGTCCCGCCGGTGGCCAGCAGGAGATTGGTGACCAGGGCGGCGTGCAGCATCTCCTCGGCCACGATGCTGCGCAGCAGCAGGGCAGCCTCCGAGCCCAGGTCCTCGATCGAGTACATCGCGTACAGGTATGGGGGGACGGTGGCCAGCTCGACCTGGATCGCCAGCTCCAGGTGCTCGTGGAGGTCCCTGGATGTTTCTATGGGCAATGAAGCCTCCTCGACGACGTCGGGCTCGATGGCCCGGCTCGACCGGCCGGCAGGGCAGGTCCTCTGCCCAGCCAAGCCGGATTGGTGAGACTATCGGCGATTCGACGCAACGTTCTCGCGTACCGTCGATGGCGTATGCCCCGACGGATCCAATGCTCGGTCTCGGAAAGCGTCTGGCACGCCATCAACGAGCGGAGCCTTCGAGGTGATGGCTCCTTGAGTGAGGTCGTGGACGCCCTCCTCTCCGAGGCTCTCGACCTCCAACGCCACTCGATGTTCCAGGTGTCCACGTCGAGTGCATTGGTCAAGGGTGTGTTCGGGGGGACCACGACGGTGGACAACCTGAGACATCATGGAGACTTCGGCTTGGGGACGTTCGCGGAGCTCGACGGGGAGATGGTCATGATCGACGGGGAGTGCTTCCGAGCGACGGCCGACGGTGAGCTGTCCGTCGCCGGGCCCGAGCGCGAGGTCCCTTTTGCCGTGGTCACGCGTTTCGTACCCGACATCACCGGGGGCATCGGCTCGGACGTGGATCTCGGCACTCTGACAGAGCTCATGGACGAGATGCGGCCGTCGCAGAATCTGTTCGTCGGCATACGCGTCGACGGTCTCTTCGAGAGGTTGACCATGCGAGCGATCTGCCGAGCCTTCCCGGGGGAGAGCCTGGTCGACGTAACAAGGCATCAAAGCGAGTTCACGGTGGCATCCATGGAGGGGACACTCGTCGGGTTCTGGTCACCGGAGTACACGAGATCGGTGAGCGTTCCCGGATACCATCTTCACTTCATCTCAGCCGACCGCACTGTCGGGGGTCATGTCCTTGGTCTTCGGGCGAGTGAGCTCTCGGTCCGTCTCCAAACCGAATCCGACCTGCATCTCGCCCTGCCCGAGACGGCGGAATTCCTCACTGCCGACCTGGCAGGGGATCATCGGGAAGAGTTGAGGGAGGCGGAGA
>JBAVPF010000443.1:0-6099 GCA_049692815.1 Acidimicrobiia bacterium | reverse complement strand
GTGTCGACCTGTCCGAGGTGTCCATCCCGTAGAAGCAGGGCCAGCGGTAGGGCGGCGACGAGACCCTGAGGTGTATCTCGGTTGCACCCGCCTCCCGGACCATGTTGACCAGCTGGCGTGTGGTGGACCCCCGGACGATGGAGTCGTCGACGAGGACCACCCGTCGGCCCTCCAAGCTCTCGGGTATGGGATTCAGCTTCAGCTTTATTCCCTGGTCACGCAGCATCTGGGAGGGCTCGATGAACGTGCGCCCGACGTAACGGTTCTTGACCAGGCCGTCGGCGTAGGGGATGCCGCTCTCTGCGGCGTATCCCTGTGCGGCCGGTATCCCCGACTCGGGCACAGGCACCACCGCGTCGGCCTCCACCGGATGCTCGACGGCGAGCCGTTGACCCATGGCGCGCCGGGCACCGTGGATCGATCGACCATACATGTGGGAGTCGGGTCGGGCGAAGTAGACGAACTCGAACAGGCACAACCCGGGCTCGATCTCGTCGAACGGGTAGTAGGACTTCACACCGCCGGCATCGATGACGACCATCTCACCCGGGGAGACCTCCCGCTTGAACTTCGCGCCCACGAGGTCGAGGGCTGACGACTCCGAGGCGAGGACCCACCCGTCGTCGGGCAGTGAGCCAAGACACAGTGGTCTGAATCCGTGAGGGTCCCTGAGCCCGACGATCCGCCCCTGGTCCATGATGACCAGGGAGAAGGCGCCTTTCCAGGTGGGCGCCACCTTCATCAGTGCGACCTCGAGGCCTCTCCCGTCCGAGCGGTTGTCGTCGATGGCCTGGGCCAGGCTCTCTGCCATCAGGTCCGAATCCGTCGTCGCCCCGTTGATGCCCAGAGATCGGGCCAGCTCTTCGGTGTTGGTCAGGTTGCCGTTGTGCCCGAGGGCAACGCTGGTGTGACCCACCTGCCGATGCGCCGGCTGGGCGTTGGCCCAGTTGGTCGACCCGGTCGTGGAATAGCGGGTGTGCCCGATGCCGAGATGGCCGTCCAGCCCGGCCAGCGCAGTCTCGTCGAAGACCTGGTTGACCAGGCCCATGTCCTTGAACACGGTGACCGTCTCTCCGTCAGAGGTGGCGATGCCAGCCGACTCCTGCCCTCGATGCTGGAGTGCGAAGAGGCCGAAGTAGAGGATGTGGGAGACGCGTCGTGCCTTCGAGTAGGCGGCGACTACCCCGCAAGCCTCGCGGGGCCCGCTTTCGAGTGAGACGCTAGCCACCTGGGGCATCTGCCGATGGTAAGTGCCCGGGCTCTCAGTTCACAGTCACAGGCCTGGGTTTCAGCCGAGAATTTCGCGGTATCGAGTCGCCAGCTCGAGATAATGGTCCACTCCCTCGTCGGACTTCCTCACCTCGTCCTCCGTGAGCTCGCGAACCGGTTTGGCCGGGGCACCGACCGCAAGAGACCAGGGAGGCACGCTCTTGCCCTCGGGCAGCACCGACCCTGCCGCCAGCCACGCCCCCTCACCGACCGTCGAGCCGTTGAGGGCCCTGGCGCCGATGCCTATGAGAGCCTTCCGGCCGACCGTGGCACCGTGAACCACGGCGTTGTGGCCGATGGTCACGCGCTCTCCGACGAGCGTCGGCACGTTCTCGTCGCAGTGGAGCACCGCGTTGTCCTGCACGTTGGACTGGGAGCCGATGATGATGCGGTCGAGCTCGGCGCGAATGACGGCTCCGAACAGGACGAACACTCCGGCTTCCAGCGTCACGTCGCCGTACACGTGTGCCCCGGGGAGTATCAGAGCGGTTTCGTGGACTCGAGGGGCCGGGATGTTGGGGCTCCTCAACTGGCCATCCTCCCCAGATCGGCCATGCGATCCCGGATGTCGGCCGCTCCGGTCCATCCCCTGGCGAGCAGCACGAGTCGACCGTCATCCAACTCGCCGACGAGGGCGGGGAAACCGGAGATCCCCCAGTTGCGGGCCCGTGAGAAGTCGTGCCAGGCGGTCTTCTTGGCCTCGTCCGTCTCGATCGTCGCGGCAAAGACGTCGAGATCGATGGGATGCCCGGCCGCCAGACCGACGAGGATCTCGCTCCGTGTCACGTCCTCGCCCCGTTCGTAGAAGGCCGCCTGGATTTCGGTGAAGTAGCCGAGGGTCGCCGTTTCGTCCATCTCTCGCATCGTGGTAACGGCGATCGCGGCGGGCTCGGTGTCGTACACCCACCCATCCCGTCGCTCCAGGAATCGGGTATCGAATTGCTGGCCGGTCTGCTCGGCGACCTGGTGCCAGTGATGGGACAGCGAGGAGGCCATGCGGTCGTCCAGCTCCCGAGCCATCGGGCCCGGGCGCAGCCCACCCACGACCACGTCGACCTGGGTGTCGTCGGCGAGGGATTTGATCTCGGGAGCGAAGCCCCAGCACCATGAGCACATCGGGTCGCCCACATAGATGAGCTTGGAGATTCTGTCGGCCATGTGTGCCAACCTTATTGGGGACGGGTGATGACCGAGGTCAACGCCACCATCGAGGCGGCCTTCCGCGACTCCTACTCGCTGGTCCTGGCCGGCTTGGCCAGACGCGTGCGTGATATCGACCTGGCCGAGGAGGCGATCCAGGACGCATTCGCCGAGGCGATGAGATCGTGGCCCGAGAGCGGGGTGCCCTCGAACCCGGGTGGCTGGATCGCGACGGTGTCCCGTCGCCGGGCCATCGACCGGATCAGACGGGAGCAGACCTATGCCCGCAAGAGGGAGCTGCTGGCCAGTCTGGAGAAGATCGAGCGGGAGCGACCACGCGTTCCCCTGGCAGGGGCCACCGTCTCCGACGACAGGCTGCAGATGATCTTCGCCTGTTGTCATCCGGCGCTGGCCACCGACAAGCAGGTCGCCCTCACCTTGCGGACGCTGGGCGGCTTGACGACGCAGGAGATCGCCGATGCCTTCCTGGTCTCGGAGACGACGATGGCCCAGCGTCTGGTTCGCGCCAAAGCGAAGATCCGTGATGCCGGGATCCCCTTCGAGGTCCCCACCGGATCGGACATCGGGGCAAGGCTCGATGCCGTCCATTCCGTGATCTACCTGATCTTCAACGAGGGATACTTCGCCTCGTCGGGCGATCGGCTCCTCCGCGACGAGCTGGCATCCTCGGCCATCGAGCTGGGCAGGATGCTGGTCGGTCTCATGGCGGAGTCGGCCGAGTCAATGGGTCTTCTCGCCTTGATGCTGCTCCAGCATTCCCGGCGTCTCTCCCGCGTGGACTCCAACGGCGACATGGTCCTGCTCCAGGATCAGGATCGCTCGCTCTGGGACGGCGCGGAGACGAGGGAGGGCCTGGATATCTTGGCCGGCCTCTCCGATATCCAGACGCCCTACACCCTCCAGGCGGCGATCGCGGCCTGCCACGCGTCCGCAGTCTCTTGGGCGGAGACCGACTGGCCGGCGATCGTCGACCTCTACGACAGGCTCTGGCCGCTGACGGCCTCACCGGTCGTGGCCCTCAACAGGGCGGTGGCGGTAGGGCACGCATCGGGGCCGGGGGCAGGTCTGGCGGCGATGACGGGGATCGAGCTCGACGGATATCACGCCTTCCATGCCTCTCGCGGTGAGCTGCTCCGCCGCGCTGGTCGGGAGAATGAGGCGCGCGCCGAGCTGGAGAAGGCCCTGGATCTCAGCTCGAACACTGCCGAGCAGCGCTTGATCGAGGCACGACTGGCCTCGCTCGACACCTAGCCGGCGAACAGCCTCAGGCCGGACGCGAGCGCGTCTTCGTCATCGACGCTGAACCAGGATCTCCCGTCCTCACCCCACGAGCGCCACTCCGCCGGCGTCACGGGGAGGAAGGAGACACGGTCGAGGAGCGTTTGGATCGTGCCACCTACGGCGGCCTCTTCGGCGGCTTCGGCGGCGATGGATGCGGGATAGAGGGCACAGGTCACCTGCCGGACCCCGGAATCGTCTACCGGGACCACGGGGAGACCGTCACCCTGTTCGAGGATCATCGACAGCGTGACGCTTCGCACGAAGGCATGATCGACGGCGACCACGAGGACATGCCGGGCCGTGGTTCGGGACAGCGCGGTGGCAACGCCGGCGAGTGGACCCTGCGAGTGAACCGAGTCCGGCCACGACTCCCAGCCTTCCCTATCAGCCCCGAGGACCACCACACGGTCGACCAACGATGCCAGGGCCTCGGCGACGCGATCGAGCATCGACACGCCTCCGACGAGGACATCCGCTTTGTCCCTCCCCATGCGTGTGCTCCGGCCCCCGGTGAGCACGGCACCCAGAACGTCTCTCTTCACCCCATCGAGGCTAGGGCACGTCGTGGGGAAGCGGGGCCACAGGCCGCCCGGTCAGGTGCGATACCGCTCGACCACAGTCAATCGTCTCTCCATCTCCTCGACCTGGTTGGTGAGCCCCAGATCCCGATAGTGCGCCAGCGCCTCGGCCACCTCCGAGTGCTCTCTTTCGATGATCACGCTGATGTCCCGTTCCGTGAGCACCTTTCGCGGGACGTCATGGCCGAGGCCGCGCTTTGGCTCCACGCTCGGCGCGGACTCCACCGCTTCGGCGTTCTCGATCGCGGCGATGAGGGTCCTGATCATGCTGGCCTCGACCACCGCTCGTTTCCTGCGAGCCTCGGTGAGGTCGGCCCTGAGCCGTTCCAGGGCCGTCAATCGCCCAGTGCGATGCCGAGCCGGCGGGTGGTCTCGATCCAGGGATGGTCGAGGGGCACCTGTTTGGTTTTACCGGCCACCTTCTTCAAAGGGACGGGCTCGGTGGTCTCTCCCTTGGCGGCGACGAGGACCCCGTGGATCCCCTCGGCGATGTAGTCGGCGCACGCCGTGCCCAGCCTGGTGGCCAGGAGACGATCCGCCGGTGTCGGGGTACCGCCTCTCTGGACATGGCCCAGGATCGTGATGCGTGACTCGAGCCCGGTCAGCCCGGCGAGGGTGGAGGCGAGTCGCGCGGTCCCGCCGACTCTCGCACTCTCGAACTCCCTCAGCTGCCGTTTGATGGCCTTCCGTCTGGTCTTGTCTGCGGACTCCATCTGGCTGCCGATCGAATCCCTTATCGAGGCGTCCTCCTTGGAGATGGCGCCCTCGGCGACGGCAACGATGGAAAAGCTCGACCCGGCGGCCTTTCTCTCTGCGATCGACGAGGCGATGGCCTCTACGTCATAGGGGATCTCGGGGACGAGGATGACGTCGGCGCCGCTGGCCAGACCGGCTCCCAGCGTCAGCCAACCGACGCTGTGCCCCATCACCTCGACCACCATGATCCGATGATGTGAGTGGGCGGTGGAGTGAAGACGGTCGATCGCCTCGGTGGCGATGTACATGGCGGTATCGAATCCGAAGGTGACGTCGGTCTCGGCGACGTCGTTGTCGATCGTCTTGGGAAGAGTGACGACCGGGATCCCGACGTCAGCGAGCTTCAGGGCATTGCGGGCGGTGCCGTTCCCTCCCAGGCACACCAGAGCGTCCAACTGGTGGTCTTCGACGACCTTCCTCATGACCGGCCTGCCGTCCACCTTCTCGCCGTGGCCGGTGTCGATTCGGTCCACCTTCACCCTCGAGGTCCCGAGGACGGTGCCTCCACGAGTCAGGATGCCGGACAGGTCGGCCGATTCGAGACGATCGAACCGATCTTGCATCAGCCCGAGAAAGCCGTCCTTGAAGCCGAGGACCTCCATCCCATGGGAGCGTTGCGCCGCCTTGCCCACCGCTCTGATCGCCGCGTTGAGACCCGGGCTGTCACCGCCGGCGGTCAGGATGCCGATCTTCCGCGTCATCTGAAACCCCCGGTGCCCGGGATCAGAAGGCGGGAGGCAGACCGCTCAGCCGGCAAGGGCTTGCTCCAGGGAACCGGCCCAGGTCTGCCGACACCGAGTCAAGGGGATGGCGGAATCGTTGATGACTATCTCGTCTCCACCCATCGTCCCGATCAGACGACCGAGCCCGGACGGGATGTCGAGGCTCCCCGGATGAGCCACGACGAGAAACCTGTGTGGGTCTTCGTTGAACGGGTGCTCACTTCGGATCGTGGCCCCGACTCCGGACGCGATACAGATCTCGGTGACGGCGACGGCGGCGCCGCCGTCCGAGATGTCGTGGAGCACGGGCGCCACGTGGGCCAGCCGTGCGG
>JBAVPF010000442.1:0-2405 GCA_049692815.1 Acidimicrobiia bacterium | reverse complement strand
TGGGCAAGGGTGACAAGGAGGCAGTCGATCAGGCTGCGGTCGACGGGATGAGGCTCCACCTCTCCACGATCGACATCGACGGTCAGGTAGTCATCGGAGAGGGCGAGAAGGACGAGGCCCCGATGCTCTACAACGGGGAGGTGGTCGGCAAGGGCACGGGGATGGTGGTCGACGTCGCCGTAGATCCGGTGGACGGCACCACGCTGGCCGCATCCGGTCTCCCCAACGCCATAGCCGTGATCGCGCTGTCGGAGGGGCGGGGCTCGATGTATGCCCCGGGTCCACTCGTCTACATGGACAAGATCGCCGTCGGCCCGGAGGCGGCAGGGGCGATCGATCTGGATGCGCCGATCGCACACAATCTCGCCCAAGTCGCCAAGGCCAACGGGAAACAGCTCAACGAGCTTCGAGTTCTCGTCCTGGACCGTCCCCGAAACATGGCCTACATCGAGGCGGCGCGAGAGGCAGGGGCCCGGATCTCGGTGTTCCGGGACGGGGACGTGGCCGGCGCCATCGCCACCGCACAGGAAGACCACGAGGCCGACGTGCTCCTCGGGATCGGAGGCTCACCGGAAGCCGTCATCGCTGCCGCCGCCCTCCTCTGTGTCGGAGGCGAGATCCAATGCCGTCTCTGGCCCAGAGACGAGAACGAGGCCAGGCTGGCGGTCGAAGAGGGGCTCGACCTCGATCAGGTGCTCACCACCACCGACCTGGTGTCGTCCGACAATGTCTTCTTCGCCGCCACCGGGGTGACCAACGGCGAGTTCCTCAGGGGAGTCAACTTCCGCGGGGACAGCCAGGCCGTCACTCACTCGGTGATCATGAGGTCGAAGACGGGGTCGATCCGTTACATGGATGCGGTCCACGACCTGGCCCGTCTTCGCAAGATCTCCAGCCTCACCGTGGACTGAGCGCCTCTCGAGCGAAGCTCGAGAGGTTGGAGTCTTCGCCTCTCCGGCTTCGCCCGAGAGGTTGGAGTCTTCTGCGAAGACTCCCCGCCCAGTTTCAGGACTCAGTCTCGATCGACGGCTCCAACCAGCGCGAAGGGTGTTCGGCTAGAGCTCGGAGCGGCCGGTGAGGGCCCTGCCCAGGGTCAGCTCGTCGGCGTAGTCGAGGTCGCCGCCCACCGGCAGACCGGAGGCGAGCCTGGTGACCCGCAGACCCAGGGGCTTGAACTCGCGGGCTATGTACATCGCGGTCGCATCACCCTCGATGGTGGGATTGGTGGCAACGATCAGCTCCGCCACTCCTTCCGGCTCCAGTCTCCGTCGAAGCTCGTCGAATCGCAGCTGGCCGGGCCCGATCCCGTTGATCGGGGAGAGTGAGCCACCGAGCACGTGGTACCGCCCCCTGAACTCTTGAGTGCGCTCCACCACCACGATGTCTTGGGGTCGCTCCACCACGCAGATCAGGCTGTCGTCCCGGCGGGTGTCGCGACAGATCGAGCACAGCTCACCTGCGGCAACGTTGAAGCAGCGCTCACAGACACTCACCTGGTCGCGCATATCGGTGATTGCCTTGGCCAGACGTAGGGCGTCGGCCTCTTCGACGCCGAGCAGATGGAAGGCGAGACGCTGGGCCGACTTGGCGCCGATGCCGGGAAGTCGTCCCAGCTCGTCGATCAGACGCTGGACCGGCCCTTCGAACATCAACCGAGCAGCCCGCCCAGGCCGCCGGCGAGCCCTCCCAGCTCGGAGCTGGCCGCCTCGGAGGCGGCGTCGATCGCTTGACGGACTGCGGCCACGACGAGGTCTTCGAGCATCTCCACGTCGGCGGGGTCGACTACCTCGGGGGAGATCTTCACCTCCACCAGCTCCGACCCACCGGTGACCACGGCGGTCACTATTCCCCCACCGGCGGAGCCTTCGAACCGTCGCTCGGCCAACTCGGCCTGTGCCTTGACCAGTTGCTCCTGCATCTCCTGCGCCTGCTTCATGATTTGACGCATATCCGGTTGACGGTTCATGAGGAAGAGGGTACCGGCCTCGAGAGCCACGGCGTGATGCGAAGCATCACGCATCCTCCACGACTTTGGCTCCGAGCTCCGACTCCAGAAGAGAGGCCGGATCGGCCTGCGGCCGCTCCTCGAGCTGACTCAGGTCCATCGACTCCTCATCGGCCTCGGCCCCGTCACGATCCTTGAGCCGGAAACGGACCTGGACCTGGCCCCCGAGGAGGTCCGAAGCCTTTGCGGCGACGATGGGGGCGACCGCGTCGTCCTCTGTGAGTGATGTCAGATGGAAATCGTGCTGGACCTCGAGGACGATCGTGTTCCCCTCCACGGCGCCGGGCACGGCTTCTCTGAAGAACGCCCACCTGCGGGCACCGAGGAGATCACGGAGACCGCCGAACAACCCGGGCCAGACACGTTGAAGCTGTTCGAAGCTGACATCGATCGCCGGCTG
>JBAVPF010000441.1:0-1871 GCA_049692815.1 Acidimicrobiia bacterium | reverse complement strand
ATGTCGTGGTGCACGGGCAGTCGCCTCCAGGTTTCGAGCCCTCGACATTGTTTCCGTATCGAAAGGGAGTGGAGTTGGCCCTCAAGCGAATCTCGGAGGAAAACGTCGAGACCCGCTGGTCGGATGCAGTGACCCAGCCGGCGTTGCCGCTTCCCGGTGATCCCGCTTGGTCGGGAGCGGTCATGAAAGTGGATGAGCGTGTAGCCCGATCGGCAGCCCCTGTCGATGATGTGTTTTGGGCAGTGACTCGGATCGGCGGTGATGTCGGTTACTACGCGATGAATTGGGCCTGGGCCTTACGAGGCTGGTTCGACAGTCTCATTGGCGGCGTCGGTCTACGTCGGGGGCGACGGCATCCAGAGGATCTGAGGCCCGGGGAAGCCCTCGACTTCTTTCGTGTGGCCGAAGTAGACCCTGATCTGCACCGGCTGACGCTCCAGGCGGAGATGAAAGTGCCGGGAACCGCATGGCTGGGTTGGAGGGTCGAGCCAACGGAGACGGGGTCTCTTCTCATCCAGGATGCGCGCTTCGTGCCCAGGGGCCTGCTTGGCCGTCTCTATTGGTGGGTCCTGCTTCCGTTCCACGCCCCCATCTTTCGCAAGATGGCACAGCGAATCGCTGCAACGGCCGAGCGTCGAGAGCAGCTTCAGGTCATTGGCTGAACACCGATCCATCCCTCGCGGCGCATGACGGTTCGACTGTGAGAGCCACCAGAGACGCCTGGGGGAATCGTCTCGTCCTTTCGGTCGAGACAAGAAAGAGGTCCAGAGCCGAGGCCCCCGGAAACTGGTCTGCCGGTTAGCCCGGGAGGCTTACGCAACGGCAAGTTTCGAGCGGGGGAGTGGTGTCTTCGCGCGCACCGATTCCCATGTCTGACCAACGACTTGACCTTGGTGTCTCGCCTTGCTCGATTCCACCCTCTGCCATTCACTGCCAGGGGCCAACCGCGCCTACTCCCGGGCTTGGGACGAGCAGGCGTCAGAGCCTCGAGACAGTCCCACGGCATCGGGCAGCCAAAACGACACGGTGCCCCCAGGTCCCGGCTCGGCCTGGATGTCTCCCTTGAGTGCCCGGACGTAGCTGCGGGCGATTGCCAGGCCCAGGCCGGCGCCGCCTCCGCTGCGCCCTCTGCTCGTGTCGTCCCGGGTGAACCGGTCGAACGCCGTGCCCAGGAACTTCGGGGAGAATCCGGGACCTTCGTCGGCCACCGTGCAACTGGCTCGGGTCCCGTTGCCAACAGCTATCACGACGGTGCCACCGGCCGGGGAGTGCCTGATCGCATTGTCAAGCAAGTTGCGGACAACCCGCGCTACCGCTTCGGGTGCGCCGGTGGCCAGCACGCGGGACCCGGCATCGAGCCGCACCGACACGTCCCGGGCGGATGCGATGGGACGAAAGACCTCGATTGCCTCGTCGACTATCTCGGTGAGGTCGATCGTCTCAGACGGGAGTGTCAAGTCACCAGAGTCGAGGCGGGCCATCAGGAAGATGTCGTCGACCAGACGCCCCAGGGCGTCGACGTCGGCCCCGATCGACTCGAGGAATCGATCAGGGTCAGCCGCCAACCCGTCCTGGAGCGCCTCGATGCCCGCTCGCATCGATGCGAGCGGTGTGCGCAGGTCGTGTCCGATGGCGGCAAACAGTGATCGGCGTGCCCGCTCCTCACGAGCCCTTGTTTCCTCGGCTTCCTCCAAGATGTTCGCCATCGCATCGACGTTCTGTGCCAGGCGCCCGGCCTCGTCGAGCCGATGGACGCCCGTCCTGGCGCGGAGGTCGCCTTCTGCGATAGCCGAGGAGGTTGTTCCAATGCGGACGAGATCTTCGGTGAGAGGGCCGCTGATGGTCAGACCGAACGCGAGTGATGCCACTAT
>JBAVPF010000440.1:0-8279 GCA_049692815.1 Acidimicrobiia bacterium | reverse complement strand
GGTAGCCATGGCATGGGTGAACTGGAGGGTGAATCGAGAGAAGGTCGCCATGGAACCCGAGATGTCGCACAAGAGCCACACCTCGGGGCGGTGTGGGCGCGGGTGCCGAAACTGGGGATCCGCCGGTACTCCCCCAGTGGCCAGGGACTTGCGGACGGTACGCCGGAAGTCGAGACGTCCCGACCTCCTCTTGCGACGTCTGGCAAGACGCGCGGCGAGCTTGCGGGTGAGGGGGCCGATGGCGGCTTCCATCTCGGCCAGGTCGTTGGTGGTGGCATGCATGAGGTCGATGTCCTCGATGAGGGGCCGGCGCAGCGTCTTGGCCACTGCCTCCCTCCCCCGGTCCGCCACCAGCCTCCGGCGTATCTCCTCCTGGATCTCGGTGCGAAGCTGCTCGATGAGCGCTTCTATCTCCTCCTCCAACAGTCTCCGCTCGAACTCGGACAGATCGTGGTCGCCAGTCAACGCTTCTCTCAACTCGGTCTCCAATCGCTCCAAGTCGAGACGTCGCAGCGTCCTGTACAGGTAGTAGGTACCCCCCACCGGGCGTCCCGGCTCCATGCCCGCCAGCCTTTCAACGGCTTCGCGGACGCCCCGGCGCAATGCCTCGGGATCCATCCCGGCCAGGGCAGCGAGCAGCGCCTCGAACAGCGCCTCCTCATCCGGGTCGCCCCCGCTCGCCCCTCCTCCGCCTTCCGGTGATCCTGCAGATGACGAGTCGTGTTCTGCCGACACCTGCGCGTCTTCTCCCGGCCTCGCCGCCAACGCGAAGTAGACGTCGAAGGCGGTATCGAATGCGCGCTCATGGCGCATGTTCTTCACCAGGGTCGCCCTGAGTGTCTCGCGCAAGGCGATGCGCTCGCCTATGTCGATCGTCTCTACCGCTCGCATCGCATCGATGGACTCCACCATCGAGACCGGGACTCCTGCATCCCGAAGCTCGTCGATGAAACCGGTGATGACCGACAGCATCAGCCCTGTGGGGTCGAAGTCAGCTCCTTGGCCGCCTTCTCAATGTCGCCCTGATACTTGAGCAGGACGTGCAAGGTGTCGCCCAGCACGTCCTCGTCGACGTCCTCGACGGAAAGAGCGATCAGGGTGCGGGCCCAGTCGATCGTCTCCGACACCGACGGTGCCTTCTTGAGGTCGAGACTACGGATCGAGCGCGCCACCTTGGCCACCTGGCCGGCCAGATGCTCGGACAACCCCGGGACACGGGCGTTCAGGATCATCTGCTCCCGCTGGGCGTCGGGGTAGTCGATGTGCAGGAACAGGCAGCGACGCTTCAGCGCCTCACTCAACTCACGGGTGTTGTTCGAGGTGAGGAACACCAGCGGATGGGTGTTCGCAGTCATGGTCCCCAGCTCGGGAATCGAGACCTGGAAGTCGCTGAGGATCTCCAACAGGAGGGCTTCTGTCTCCACCTCGACCCTGTCGACCTCGTCGATGAGGAGAACGACAGGCTCGCTGGAGCGAATCGCCTCCAGGAGAGGCCTGGTGAGGAGAAACTCCTCGGCAAAGATGTCGTGGCTTATGACATCCCAGTCGTGATCGACGTCCGCCTGGATCCGGAGAAGTTGCTTCTTGTAGTTCCACTCATACAGCGCCTTCGCCTCGTCCAGCCCCTCGTAGCACTGAAGACGTATCAACTTCCGCCCGGTTGCCGCGGCCGTCGACTTGGCAAGCTCGGTCTTTCCCACTCCGGCCGGGCCCTCGACGAGCACCGGCTTATCGAGGGCATTTGCCAGGAATACGACTTGTGCGATTCGGGAATCTGCCAGGTAATCGACCGATGCGAGGGCGTCGAGGACTTCATTCGGACTGTCGAGACTCATCACCTTCCAGGGTAAGCCCGCCCAGTCTACGGTCCGACTTCGATGATCCCCAGGCGACGTGTGCGCAGGCGCATTCACAGTTAGCCTGGGCCGTTCTGTGCGTAGGCGGACAGGACCTGAATGCGAATAATCATCGTGGGTGCCGGGGCAGTCGGGTCCTATCTCGCCGAGCGACTGTCCTCAGGTGGTGAGGATATCGTCGTCATCGAGGACGACGAGGCAAGGGCCGCCGAGCTGCAGGAGTCCCTCGACGCCCTCGTGTTGCACGGCAACGGCGCCAGCACGGCCATGCTCGAGGAGGCGGGAGTCGAGAAGGCCGACCTCCTCATTGCCGTTTCCAACTCGGATGGCGCCAACGTCCTGGCATGTTTCACCGCCAGAGAGCTCGGGGTGAAGACGACGATCGCACGTATCGAAGACCCCGAGATCCGGGAGGGCGCCGATCGGCTCGGCGTGGATGTCGTCATCGACCCATCCGCAACGGCGGCGGAGGAAATGGCCGCCATCGTCGGTTCGGGAGCGGCCAGCGAACTGGTCCAGTTCGCCGACGGACAGCTGATCATGGTGGGAGGCATCGTCACCCCCAATGCGCCCATAACGGGGTCAACCCTGGCGCGTCTCCGCCTGAGGAAAGCCGAGTGGGGCTGGGTGGTGGCCGCACTGGTCCGTGACGGGCGAACCATCGTCGCCCATGGCGACTCCGAGGTCAGGCCCGGTGACCACGCCCTCCTCATGACGACCAGCGACCGGGTGGAAGATGCGGTTCGTCTGCTGGGCCTCCGCAAGAAAACCCTGGACAGGGCCATCATCATGGGCGGGACCCGTCTCGCCGAGCTCACCGCCGATGTCCTCAGCAAACTCGGCATGTCGGTCGTGATCGTCGACGAAGACGAGGGAAGATGCACCAGGCTCGCCGCACATCACGCTTCGACGTTGATCATCTGCGGTGACCCGACCGACCCGGACGTCCTCGCCGAGCTCGACCCCGGCCCGCACGACGTCGTCATGGGGCTCACCGGGTGGGACGAGGTCAATGTCCTCGGCTGCCTGGTTGCCAAGGCACAGGGTGCCGCGATGGTGATCGCCCGGTTCAACCGTATCTCCTACGTTCAGCTCCTGGCCGGCGTCGGCATCGACGCCGCCATCTCCTCCCGTCTGATGGCCGCCAGCGCCATCCTTCGTTTCGTGCGACGCGGCCAGGTCGAACAAGTGGCTGCCTTCTCCGACACGGACGCCGAGGCCATCGAGATCGAAGTCGGACAGGGAAGCCCGGCCGAGGGCAGGTCTCTGCTCGAGCTCGCCCTTCCCGTGGGCGTTATCGTCGGCGGGATCTCGAGGAACGGGACGACCTTCGTTCCCGACGGCTCGACGGTGGTGCGAGCCGGGGACCACATCATCTTCTTTGCCCTACCCAGGGACATCGAGGAGTCGTCCGCCATCTTCAGCGCGTGATGTCGGGCCAGGAACGGCAGAACGGGGCGGCACGACGACTGCTCAACACGGCGGGTTTCGTCCTCGGAGCCGTCCTCACGTTCGTCGGCCTGGCGATGGTGATCGCAGCCGTTGTCTCGTTCCTCCACAACGAGCGGAATACAGGGCTGCTGATATTGCTCAGCGCGGCAATCACCGCAGGTTGTGGCCTGCTGATGAGACGTTATACGACGAAGCCGACTTCGATGACGCTCAAAGAGGGTTTTGCCACCGTTGGGTTGTCGTGGGCCGTGTTCGCCCTTTTCGGCGCCCTTCCCTATGTCATGACGGGGGCCATACCGTCGATAACCGACGCCTACTTCGAGTCGGCCTCCGGATTCACGACCACCGGCTTCAGCGCCATAGCCGACGTATCCCTCACCCCGATCGGCGTCTTGTTCTGGCGCGGGCTCACCCAGTGGCTCGGAGGCCTCGGGGTCATCGTGCTCGGCGTGATCGTGCTCCCTCTCCTCGGCACCGGTGGTCTCCATCTGGCTCAAGCCGAGTCTTCCGGTCACACCCTGGACCGTCTGGCGCCACGCTTCCAGCAAACGGCCCTCAGACTGCTCGCCGTCTATGTGGTCATCACCCTGGCGGAGATAACGCTGCTCACGTTCGGCGACATGTCGCTCTTCGAGTCGGTGGTCCACACATTCGCCACGGTGGCCACCGGCGGGTTCAGCACCGAGCCCAGGTCGCTGGCTGCCTTCAGCACATACAGCCAGTGGGTGGTTGTGGCCTTCATGTTCCTGTCGGGGACCTCCTTCGCCCTCCACTACAGGGCGTTCTCGAAGCCGAAGCGCTACTGGGACAGCTCTGAGTTCAAGCTCTACGCATCCATACTCATCGTGGCCTGCGTGATCGTGATCGGAGGTCTCTGGACGAGTGATGGTCCTGCCGACGCCATCAGGACCGGGACGTTCAACACGGTGTCAGTCGCCACGGGGACCGGGTTCAGCAACACCGACTTCGGGCTCTGGCGCCCGGCCCTTCAGATCATGCTCATAGGGCTCATGTTCGTCGGAGGCATGGTGGGCTCGACTTCCGGTGCCATCAAGACGTTCCGCATCTCGGTCCTGGTCAAGGCAGCTTTCGCCGATGTGCGGAGGGTGGTCCGGCCGAGAGCGATCTTCGTGACCAAGGTGGGCGGCGACACCATCCCGATGGGGGTGGTCGAGGCAGTCCAATCCTTCTTCCTCTTCTACATGTTCATATTCATGACGGGGACGTTTCTCCTGGCCTTCATCGACGCCAACTTCACCGAGGGCATCGACCTGGTGACTGCCGCCAGCGCGGTCGCCTCCTCGATGGGGAATGTCGGCGCCGGTCTCGGGCAGGTTGGGCCGTCAGGTGGGTTCGGCGGAATCCCGGGCCTCGGCAAGTGGCTCTTGTCGGGCTTGATGATCATCGGGCGTCTGGAGATCTTCCCGGTCCTCGTCCTCTTCACGAAGGACCTCTGGCGACGCTGAGGTTCAGATGGGCACCTGCACCCCGACCTCGACCACCCGATCGTGGGGCAAGTCGAAGAAGCGGGCAGCGTTCGCCGCGTTGCGATGCATGAACGCGAACAGGTGCTCGCGCCACTTCGCCATCGAAGGGAGTTCTGTGACCATCACCGACTCCTTCCCGAGGAAGTAGGTGGCATCGGTCGGGTCGAAGCCGAACGTGGGGTCGACGATGTTGCCCAACGCCTCCGGCACGTCCGGCTCCTGCATGAAGCCATAGGACAGCACAATCTGGTGGAAGCCCTCCCCGAGGGCGTGGACGGTCGCTCTCTTGGCCTGGGGCTCGCGAGGCCGCGTGGTGGTGCGGATGCTCACCAGGGCGATGGTCTCGTGGAGCACCTCATGGTGTTTCAGATTGGTGAGCAGGGTCGGAGGCGTCGCACCTGGCTCCGAGAACAGGTAGACCCCGGTTCCGGACACCCGCATCTGGGGATGCTCGGTGATCGAGTGGATGAAGCGCTCTATGGGGACCTGGGTCTTTCTGATCTTGCCCGCGGTGATCTCACGCCCCGTCTGCCATGTGGTCATGATCGAGAACCCGACGATGGCGATCACGAGCGGGAACCAGCCGCCCGAGGGGACCTTCGTTATGTTGGCGCCGAAGAAGGCGAAGTCGAGGATCAGGAACAGCCCGGTCAGGGCGTAGACAGGCGGGGCCCGCCATCGCCAATGGCTCCTCATCACCCGGTACAACAAGAAGGTGGTGATCACCATGTCCGTCGCCACGCCCACTCCGTATGCCGCCGCCAGCCGGCTGGATGATCCGAAACCGAACACCAGGCCGACGGCGGCCACCATGAGAAGCCAGTTGATTCCGGGCACGTAGATCTGACCGACCTGGCGAGGAGAGGTGTGGTCCACCTTCTGACGCGGCAGGAGCCCGAGTTGGATCGCCTGAGCGGTGAGCGAATAGGCACCGGAGATCAGGGCCTGAGAAGCGATGACGGTGGCCATTGTCGCCAGGATGACCAGCGGCAACACCGCCCAATCGGGTGCCAGCAGGTAGAACGGGTTCTCGATGGCGTCCGGGTTGCTAATGAGGAGCGCACCTTGGCCCATGTAGTTGAGGACGAGGGCGGGAAAGACGAAGGCTGCCCACCCGAGCCGGATCGGGCGTTTCCCGAAATGGCCGATGTCCGCGTAGAGCGCCTCGCTACCTGTGACCACCAGGAAGACGCCGCCGAGGGCAAGGAAGGCGAACAGCGGGCGGTCGACGATGAGGCCGAGACCGCGCCATGGATTTACCGCCGTCAGCACTCGTGGGTCCTTCAGGATCCCGTCGATGCCGAGAAGGGCGAGGACCGTGAACCACACCACCATCACCGGGCCAAAGAAGTTCCCCAACGCGGCCGTCCCCCTGTGTTGGATCGCAAACAACCCGACGAGGATGGCTGCGGCGATGACCAGGACCCACGGCTCCACACCGGGCACGGCCACGTCCAGACCCTCCACGGCAGATAGGACCGAAATGGCCGGGGTGATCATCCCGTCCCCGTAGAGGAGAGCCGTCCCGAACAGGCCCACGCCGATCAACACCGACCGCCCCGTGGACTCCTTGGTGTGCCTGACAATCAACGACGTCAGGGCGAGGATCCCACCCTCACCGTCGTTGTCGGCTCGAAGGACGAAGGTGAGGTACTTGATGGAGACCACCAGGACCAGGGCCCAGAAGATGAGGGAGAGCACCCCGAGGACGGTGTCTTCGGTCACCTCGAGGTTGGCGACGGCGAATGACTCCCGGAGGGCGTACAGCGGGCTTGTGCCGATGTCCCCATAGACCACGCCGAGAGCTCCCAGTGTCAGCAGCGCGACGTATCTGGGGTTATCCCTCTGCTTGTGGTCCTGGGCTTCTGGCACCTTTTCCTCCCCCGAAGGGTGCGAGCCTAACGAGCAGGCTCACTCCTCCTCGTCGATGTCCGGCGTGTACTCGAACGAGAGGTCCCCGATCCTGACCTCGTCACACGCCACGGCACCGGCCCCTCTGAGGGCTTCGTCGACACCCAGACGCGCCAACCTCTTCGCCGCCATGTCAGCCGCCTCGGCCAACGTGAGGTCGGCAAAACCCACCGCCCGCTCCACTGCTCGACCCTCCACCCGCCACGCCCCGTCCTCCTCTTTCAGCCTGAACGACGGGCCGAGAGGCCGATGAAGGATGTAGCCGCGGCGCTTCGGCGCCTGACGCTCCGCGCCCTCCACGAGATCAGCGATCCGGTGCAACGCGGGACGAACTCCGTCACCGGTGAGGGCGGAGACGGCCATCACGCCAAGGCTCTCCGCCTCCTCGAGCGCACCGGTGAGGTCCGCCTTGTTGAGGAGGACGAGCCTCGGGTGGCCGGCGAGCTCCTGGGAGTATCTCTCCAACTCCCCTATGAGGATCTCCAACTGCTCGGAGGGTGTGTTGGGCTGTGTCTCCGCCGGGTCGAGGAGGACGACGAGGACCCGGGCACGTTCGGTGTGACGGAGGAACTCGTGACCAAGCCCCCTGCCTTCGGCCGCGCCTTCGATGAGCCCCGGGATGTCGGCCAGGACGAACTCCCGGCCATCGAAGCTCACCACGCCCAGATTCGGCTCGAGGGTGGTGAACGGATAATCGGCGATCTTCGGCTTGGCAGCCGACACCGCCGCGATGAACGTCGACTTCCCTGCGTTGGGAAAACCGATGAGGGCAGCGTCGGCCAACAACTTCATCTCGAGGGTGAACCACTCCTCCTGCCCGTACTCCCCCTGCTCGGCCATTGCCGGCGCACGGTTGGTCGGGCTGACGAAGGCTGCGTTGCCGAGACCGCCCCTCCCGCCGGTCACGACCACAACCCGCTGTCCCTCTTCCACGAGGTCGGCGATCAATGTCCCTGAGTCGTCACGGACCGACGTGCCCAACGGAACCGGGAGAATCAGATCGGCACCGCTTCGCCCGTGGCGGAGATCACCTTCGCCGTGTGTGCCACTGTGGGCTGCATGGTGAGGGTTGCGTTGATAGCGAAGGAGAGTTGCCACGGATGGATCGGCCTCGAGGATGACCGAGCCACCGGCACCCCCGTTACCACCGCTTGGCTTGCCCTTCGGCTTCCCTTTGGCACGTTGGAAGGCCGCCACTCCGGCACCACCGTTCCCGGCGCGGAGGCTGACTCGGACCCGATCGACGAACACCGTCTTCGCCGTCGACGGCGTCGACGGTTAGGAGACCTCGTCTACGACCGAGACGAGCCGACGGTTGTTGCGTACCCCGTACTTGACGGTTCCCGCAGTGGTGGCGAACAGGGTGTCGTCTCCCCCGCGTGACACGTTGTCACCGGGATGAATACGCGTTCCGCGCTGTCGCACCAGGATGGCGCCGGCGTTGACGAACTCACCGTCGAAGATCTTCGGTCCCAGACGCTTGGAATGTGACTCGCGGCCGTTCTTGGACGATCCGCCTGCCTTGGTCTTTGACATCTCTACTCCTCTTCGCTCGCCGCTTTCGTCTTCTTGG
>JBAVPF010000439.1:0-14483 GCA_049692815.1 Acidimicrobiia bacterium | reverse complement strand
GTCCCGGAGAGGGCGATGGCGAAGAGGAGTGAGCCGGCAGCGCTCGGGCGGCGGATTGCCCTTCTCTTCGCCTAACTTGTCCCCACTTTGAGTCGAGATCGTTTCGTCTGCATCCACGGTCACTGGTATCAGCCGCCGCGGGAGAACCCTTTCACCGGCCTGGTCGAGGACCAGCCTTCCGCCGCGCCCTACCCGAACTGGAACGAGAGGATCACCGCCGAGTGCTACCAACCGAACAGCCGGGCGGAGATCCTGAACGGAGACGGCTCGGTTCGGGCGGTGATGAACAACTACGCACACGTGAGCTCGGATTGGGGGCCGACGCTCCTGTCATGGCTCGAGGCCAACCATCCTGAGATCTATCACTCGATCCTCCAGGCGGATCGGGATTCGATGAGGGCCCATTCCGGGCATGGACCGACCCTGGCGCACACCTACAACCACACGATCCTCCCTCTGTCCAACAAGCGGGACAAGAGGACACAGGTGCTCTGGGGAATCGCCGACTTCGAGCATCGCTTCGGGCGCTCGCCTGAGGGAATGTGGCTCCCGGAGACCGCCGTCGACCTGGAGAGCCTGGAGGTCCTTTCAGACGCCGGCATCTCCTTCACCGTCCTCGCCCCCACACAGGCGTCAGCGGTGCTCGCCGGGGACGAGTGGCTCGATGTCCGGGGCGGCCGGGTCGACACCAGGGTCCCGTACACCGTCCAGCTGTTCGGGGGGAGCAGCATCACCGTCTTCTTCTACGACGGGCCTCTTTCACAGGAGATCGCCTTCAACGGCCTGCTCGAAGATGGCGCCTCCCTGGCGGGCCGTCTCATCGAGGGTCTCGGCGAAGAGCTTCCCGGGGCCCGCCTCTCCCACGTCGCCACGGACGGCGAGACCTATGGCCATCACCACCGTCATGGTGAGATGGCCCTCGCCCGGGCGATGGAGATCCTGGAGGAGAGCGCCGAGATCATCCTCACCAACTACGCGGAGTTCCTCGCCGAGCACCCTCCCACCAGTGTCGCCAGGATCTTCGAGAACAGCTCGTGGAGCTGCGCCCACGGGGTGGGACGCTGGAGGGAGGACTGTGGCTGCTCGACAGGGGAGCACCCCGACTGGCATCAAGAGTGGAGGTCCCATCTCAGGGACGCTCTGGACCTCCTGCGCGACGTGTCGATTGCGAGTTTCGAGACCATCGGGGCGACGCTCCTCGAGGATCCATGGGAGGCGCGGGACCGTTATGTGGACGTGGTCCTCGGCGGCGACCCGGAGGCGTTCCTCGATGTCCACGGGCGGGGAGCGCAAGATCCTGCACTACGTGAAAAGACGTTGGACATGCTCGAGATCCAGCGCCAGGCGATGCTGATGTACACGTCCTGCGGGTGGTTCTTCGACGACATCTCCGGCATCGAGTCCGTCCTGGTCCTCCGTCACGCCGGGCGGGTGATCGACCTCACGCGGCGTGCTCTCGGCCAGGATCTCGAGCCCGGCTTTCTCGAGATCCTCGGGAAGGCGCCCTCCAACGTGGCCGGTAAGAGTGGAGCCGACGTGTATCGGGAGACCGTCACCCCCTTTCTGACCACCGGGAGCAAGCCCCCGGGTGGCCGAAAGACGCCGGCTCGCTAGATTCGCGCCGGATGTCCAAGTTGCGGGCCACAGCCGAGAGAGTGGTTATCGAGTCCGTGACACCCTCGGTGGACGGTGGCAGGTTTCCGTCCAAGGCCGCCCTCGGCGATCCGGTGACCGTCGAGGCCAACGTCTTCGCGGACGGCCACGACTCGATCGCCTGCGTCTTGAGGTACCGGAGGTCCTCCGGGCGCGGCTGGACCGAGACGCCCATGCGGTTTCTGGGGAACGACCGGTGGCGAGCCGAGTTCACACCGTCCGAGCTGGGCGTTTGGCATTTCGAGATCGTCGGCTGGGTCGATCGCTTCGACACCTGGGTCGCCGGCCTGGCAAAGAAGGTCGAGGCCGGTGTCGACGTCTCGGTTGACCTGGTCATTGGGGCGGGCCTGATCGAGGAGGCGTCGGGACGGGCCGAAGCCAAGGCTGCGAAGACTCTCGTCTCTCTGGCCAAGGAAGTCGGCGACGAAACCGCACCGATCACTGCCCGTGTCGAGACGGCGATGGCGGCCGAGACGGTCGAAATGGTGCGACGGTTCCGTGACCGCTCCCGCGCCACCACCAGCGAGACCAGATGGCCGGTGGTGGTCGACCGGGAGATCGCGACCTACTCCACCTGGTACGAGATGTTCCCTCGATCCTGGGCGCGGGAGCCCGGCGAGCCGGGGACCTTCGCCGACGTAGAGGCCCGGCTGGGCTACGTGGCATCGATGGGTTTCGACGTGCTCTACCTGCCACCCATCCACCCCATAGGGACGACCTTTCGCAAGGGCCGCAACAACACCGTGTCGGCTGATCCGGATGATCCCGGGGTGCCCTGGGCCATCGGCTCGAAGGAGGGCGGGCACACTGCGATCGAACCGGCCCTGGGCACGATCGAGGACTTCCGGTCGCTGCGGGACGCGGCCGGCGAGCATGGTCTGGAGCTGGCCCTGGACATCGCCTTCCAGTGCTCGCCCGATCACCCCTGGGTCACCGAGCACCCGGACTGGTTTCGCCATCGTCCCGATGGCAGCGTGCAGTACGCGGAGAACCCGCCCAAGAAGTACCAGGACATCTACCCACTCGACTTCGAGACCGAGGACGCCAATGGGCTCTGGTTGGCACTCAAGGGCGTGTTCGACCATTGGATCTCCGAGGGGATACGGATATTCAGGGTCGACAACCCGCATACCAAGTCGTTCCCCTTCTGGGAGTGGGTGATCCCGGCGGTCCGTGAAGAGCACCCCGACGTCGTCATGCTCGCCGAGGCCTTCACCCGGCCGGCCGTCATGTACCGGCTGGCCAAGGCCGGCTTCAACCAGTCCTACACCTACTTCGCCTGGAGGACCAGCCGCGAGGAGCTGACCGCCTACACGAGAGACCTGGCGGCCGTCAGCCACTTCTTCAGACCGTCGTTCTGGCCCAACACGCCGGACATCCTCACCGAGGAGCTGCAGACCGGCGGCCGGGCCGCGTTCATCTCACGCTATGTCCTCGCCGCCACGCTGAGCCCCGCCTGCGGCATCTACGGCCCCGCCTACGAGCTGATGGAGAGCAAGCCGTTGTACGAGGGGTCGGAGGAGTACCACGAGTCGGAGAAGTATCAGATACGTGTCTGGGACCTCGACCGCCCGGAGACTCTGGCGCCTCTCCTCACCCAGGTGAACAAGGCGAAGAAAGCCCATCCAGCCCTGCAGAGGTTCGGGCCGCCCGTGTTCCACGAGACTGACAACGAGACCCTCATCTGCTTCTCCAAACACGCCGGGGAGGATGTCGCGCTCGTGATCGTCAGCCTCGACCACCACCACATGCAGTCGGGTTGGGTGAACCTCGATCTCGCCGCCCTGGGCGTCAGGCCCGGTGAGAAGATCATGCTCCACGACCTCCTCACCGAGAGGAGATACCAATGGGACGGCTCACACAACTTCATCCAACTCGATCCGGCCGGGATACCCGCCCACGTCTTCGCCCTTCGGGGCCATTCCCGGAAGGAGGAGGGCTTTGACTACTTCTAACGGGCCTTCCTGGTATCACGAGGCGGTGATCTACGAGGCGCACGTTCGTGCGTTTCGTGATGACAACGGCGACGGGATAGGCGACTTCCGCGGGCTGACCTCGAAGCTGGACTATCTGCGTGACCTGGGGGTGACGGCCATCTGGGTCCTTCCCTTCTACCCCTCGCCCCTGCGTGACGACGGCTACGACATCGCCGACTACAAGTCGATCAACCCCGCCTACGGCACGATGCGCGACTTCAAGAGGTTCCTGGCGGAGGCACACGAGCGCGATCTGAAGGTGATCACCGAGCTCGTCATCAACCACACGTCCGATCAGCATCCGTGGTTCCAGCGGGCACGCAATGCCCAGCCCGGAAGTGAGGAGAGGGACTTCTACGTCTGGTCGGACACGCCGGATCGGTACGCAGAGGCTCGGATCATCTTCCAGGACACCGAGAGCTCCAACTGGTCCTGGGACCCGGTGGCCGGCGCCTACTACTGGCACCGGTTCTTCTCTCATCAGCCGGACCTGAACTTCGAGAGCCCTGCGGTGCACGACGCAGTCTTCGACGTGCTCGACTTCTGGCTCGACATGGGGGTAGACGGTCTCCGGCTCGACGCCGTGCCCTACCTGTACGAGGAGGAGGGCACCATGTGCGAGAACCTCCCGAAGACGCATGAGTTTCTCAAGGCATTACGCGCCCGGATGGACTCCCGCTACGGCGACCGTCTCTTCATCGCCGAGGCGAATCAATGGCCGGAGGACGCGGTTGCCTACTTCGGCGACGGGGACGAGTGCCACATGGCGTTTCACTTCCCCTTGATGCCCAGGCTGTTCATGGCTCTGCGCATGGAGAATCGGTTCCCCATCGTCGACATCCTGGAGCAGACCCCGCACATCCCCGAAACGGCGGCCTGGGCCATCTTCCTCCGCAACCACGACGAGCTGACGCTGGAGATGGTCACCGACGAGGAGCGCGACTACATGTACCGGGTCTACGCCCACGACCCCCGAATGAGGATCAACGTCGGCATCAGACGCAGGCTGGCGCCGCTCCTGGGGAACAACCGGCGTGAGATCGAGCTCATGAACGGCCTGCTCTTGTCGCTGCCCGGAACACCCGTCCTCTACTACGGCGACGAGATCGGGATGGGCGACAACATCTACCTCGGCGACAGGAACGGCGTCAGGACACCGATGCAGTGGTCCGGTGATCGCAATGCCGGGTTCTCCGAAGCCAACCCGCAGAGCCTCTACTTCCCCGTAGTGACCGACCCGCAATACCACTACGAGTCGGTGAACGTCGAGGTGCAGAGGGAAAACGCCAACTCTCTGTGGTGGTGGATGAAGCGAGCGCTCGCCCTGCGCAAGAGTCTCCCCGAGATGGCGAGAGGATCGTTCGAGGTGGTGGCCGGAGACAACACGAAGGTCCTGTCCTTCGTGCGCCGTCTCGACGAGAACGCCGTGTTGGTGGTCGCCAATCTGTCACGTCACGTCCAGCCGGTGAGCCTCGACCTCTCCGAGTTCGCCGGCATCCAGCCCATAGAAGTGCTGGGGAGGGCCGGGTTCCCGGCGGTGGGGGAGACCCCCTATCTCCTCACCGTGGGCCCACACGAGGTGTATTGGCTCTCTCTGGCCCACCAGGAGGCGCCTGCATCCGAGGAGATGCCTCGCATAGCCCTGAGGGGTGGTGACGTGGAGGGCGTATGGCGTACCCGTGCTCAGCTACAGCGCGCTCTCACCACCGACATCCAGAAGAGACGATGGTTCCGGAGCAAGGCGCACAAGGTCCGGGACAGCGAGATACTCGACCTCGTCGTAATGCCCCGGAGCGGGGCGCGTCTGGCGTTTCTCCACCTCGAGTACATGGATGCGGACTCCGAGACCTACCTGATGCCGCTGGCGGTGGCCACCGGATTGGAGGCGGAGCAGTTGGCGGCCGAGAGACCGGAGGCCCTGATCGCAGAGCTGACCGGTGGCGATGAGCCGGCAGTGCTCTACGACGCCACCCATACCCCGGCGCTGCCGCAGGAGCTGATTGCGATCGCCTCGGGCAGACGGAAGGTGAGCGGCCGTCACTACACGATCGGATCGACACCGGTGAAGGGCTCGACCGGCATGAGGGAGCTCGTCGCCGACGCCCCGGTGCGGGTGGCGACCGCCGAGCAGACGAACACGTCGGTCCTCTTCGGTGAGGACCTGATCATGAAGCTCTTCCGCAAGGTCGAGCCGGGCCCGAACCCGGAAGTGGAGGTGGGGCGTTTCCTCACCGAGCGGAAGGGATTCTCCCACACCCCTCGGGCCCGCGGCCTCGTCACCGTCACTCGCGGTGGGGAAGAGTCGGCGCTCGCATTCGTCCAGGCCTTCGTGCCCAGCCAGAGCAATCTGTTCGACCACACCTTCCACGGGGCGGTGCTGATGCTGGAGCAGATGCTGGCCAGCGGCAACGAGGTGCCGCCCCCGCCGCGGCTTCGCCACCCGCTCGACGTCAGCGACGAGGAGATAGATCAGGCAGGTGACCTGATCGGGGCATATGCGGTCGAGGCGCGACTCCTCGGGAAGCGCACCGCCGAAATGCACCTGACGTTGGCGTCCGAGCCCGATGACCCGGTCTTCGCCCCCGAGCCCATGTCCCGGTTGCAACAGCGCGGCCTCTATCAGGCGATCAGGTCGGCGGTTCGCACCAGCCTGGGGACGCTGAAACGTCAGCGTCCCCGTCTCCCGGGAGACGTGACCGCGCTGATAGACCGGGCCGTCGACGCCGAAGGCGACATCCTGGCAAGGCTCGGGGCCATCACAACCGAGCGCATCGACTGTGACCGTGTCCGCACGCACGGGGACTACCACCTGGGCCAGGTCCTCTTCACGGGCGACGATTTCTACATCATCGACTTCGAGGGCGAGCCGCAGAGACCGCTGTCCCAACGACGGTTGAAGCGTCTCGCGCTGAGTGATGTCGCCGGGATGATTCGCTCCTACCACTACGCCATGGTGATGGCGCTGCGACAGGTCTCGGAGGCGGGAGTGGACGAGGCCGCTGGTCAGTCCCTCACCGGCTGGGCGAACGTCTTCCACCAGTTGCTCTCCGGGTCGTTCCTCAAGGGGTATCTGGACGCCGTCGAAGGCTCGTCGGTGATTCCCGCCGATCCGGGCCACGTCCGGCTCCTTCTCGACGCTCTCGTCGTGGAGAAGGCCGCCTACGAGCTCGAGTACGAGTTGAACAATCGGCCCGACTGGGTGGGGATTCCCCTCCAGGGCATCCTCAACATGGTCGGCTAGTCGCCGCTGGGGTAGTAGATCTGGTCCCGGTAGTCCCTCACCATGCGAGCTGAGGTCACCCGGGGGCCCAGAGACTCCCAGGCGTGTCTGATGCGGCCCAGGAACAACGACCGCGAGTTGTGGTACTCGGCGGAGATCTCGCCGATCGTCCTCAGCATCGTCGTCGCCTCCTCGTGATCCCGGGTGTCCGGATCCTCCGATTCACTCGGCTCGATCTCCCAGCCGTTGTGACCGTCGAACATCTCCGCCCACCAACCGTCGAGGATCGAGCAGTTGAGAGCACCGTTGAGCACCGCCTTCTCGCCGCTCGTCCCCGAGGCCTCTCTCGGGCGTATCGGGTTGTTCAGCCAGACGTCCGCTCCCTGGACCATGGCCAGCGAGACGTCCATCTCGTAGTCGGGGATGAACGTGAGCCGCCCGGCGACCTCCGGTGACGTCCCCGCCGTGATGAGATCGGCGACCAGGCCCTTGCCCATGGCATCGAGGGGGTGGGCCTTCCCGGCGAAGACGAAGTGGATGGGCCGGGAGGCGTCGCCCAGCAGACCGGCGAGCAGATCCGGCCGGCGGAGGAAGAGAGTGGCTCTCTTGTAGGGGGCGAACCGTCGGGCGAAACCGACTATCAGCGCATCCGGGTCGACGACGTCGCCGGTTCTCTCGGCAACGAGTTGCGCCAGCACTCTCGAGGACTGCGACCTTGCCTCCTGAAGTCGCGTGTCGTCGATCGCCGTCACCGCGGCCCAGGCCTCGGGGTCCCCGTCGGCCCACGCCGGGCCGAGCACCTCGTCGAACATCGTCTGGGTGTGCCGGCCGGTCCAGGTTCGGGCGTGGACACCATTGGTCACGTGGCCGATGTCGTCGCCGATGCCCACCCCGGCGAACAGGCGACGGCTCACCTCACCGTGCAGGCTCGACACCCCGTTGGCGGCTCGGGAGCTCCTCAGGCAGAGGGCGGCCATGTTGAACATCCCGGGGTCGTCGTCGTGACCCAGGGCCCAGATCGACTCGACCGGGACGTTCCAGCGGTCGGCCCAAATCTCGAGATATGGGAGCACCGTGTCACGGGCGAAGCGGTCGATGCCTGCCGGCACCGGGGTGTGTGTCGTGAAGACGAGACTCTCCCGCTGCGTCTTCAGGGCTCGATCGAGCCCGACCTCGTCGATCAGCCGGTCGATGAGCTCGAGGACGATGAAGCCGGCGTGCCCCTCGTTGAGATGATGAACCTCGATGTTCCAGCCCATCGCGGCGAGGGCGCGCGCCCCCCCCACCCCCAGGATCATCTCCTGGTCCAGTCGGTGCTCGCGGGACCCCGCGTACAGACGATCCGTGATGCGGCGATCCCCCTCGTCGTTCCCCTCCACGTCGGTGTCGAGGAGAAGGAGTGGCACACGTCCCACGTCGATGCGCCAGATCCGAGCCTTCACCACTCGACGGGGGAAGGGGACGTCGACGACGACCCCGGTGTCCACTGCACCCACTGACGGCGGGTCGACCGGGCGGTACTCCTCCCGCTGCTCACCGTCCACGATGAGCTGGCGAAACACCCCCTCGCGGTAGAACAGCCCCACCCCGGCCAGGGGGAGGCCGAGGTCGCTCGAGCTCTTCAGGTGATCACCGGCCAGCACGCCCAGGCCCCCGGCGTACTGGGGCAGGAGCGCCGTCAGGCCGAACTCCGGAGAGCAGTAGGCGATGGTGGGGGCGGGTGCCTCCTCGAGCAGTGAGCCCAGGATCGCCGTCTCGTCCTGGAGTGCCCGCATCACATCGTCGTCTCCTGCCGTCTTCGCCAGGGCTGCGTCGTCGAGGTCGGAGACGATCCGGGCCGGATGCGCTCCGGTGGTGGCGCCGGGGAGGCCGGCGAGCAGGTCACGAGTCGACGGCGACCAGGTCCACCGGTAGTTGCCGGCAATGCGGAGGAGGTCAGATCGGATGGTTTCGAGATGCAAGGTGGTGAGCCCTCCAGTTCACACGAAAGCCATCGAGACGCACATCCTCGATGGCCACCGACGATGTTAGGCATTCCTCCGATCAAGGGTGCCGGCTCCGGGGGATCTTTGCCGGAAGGTCACGCTCGCAGTACCGGGATGTCGACCTCTTCATCCATAAGGCCTCCGTGGTAGCAGCGAAGACGCTTGTCGAAGCCCCGGGGGAGTATCACCTTGCCAGGAGGCGCGACCAGGAGCCGCTCACCCGCGTGGGACAGCGCTGCTTCCGTCGGGTCCGGCCCGAAGAGTGGCACCGGGTCGAGCAGCGTTCCCCCGGTGTGGTCGGCGAGTTCCGTCATCGAGTCGGGTTTCCCCCACAAATGGACTCCGCGAGCGTCACCGGCGAACCGCAAGTCGTCGAAAGCCGGGTCCCGGACCAGGATCTTGTCCCGCTCTGATACCTCCATGAGACCGTGGTCGGCGGTTCCGAGTAGTGCAACACCGGGGGTGAGCCCGGACGCGATGCGGTCCCAGATGTCGGAAGCCGTCCTCATGGCGTCGGCGAACTGCTCGCTTCCCTGCCCGTGCACGTGACCAGCCACGTCGACGAACGGCACGTAGGTGAAGATCAGACGACGCGGCTCGGACGCCAGTGTGATGGTGGCCTCCACGAGGTCGGAGACGTCCCAGGCCCCCTCGAATCGGGCTCCCCGGTAGCTGGCCCGGCTGAGCGGAGATCCGCGGAAGTCGCCTGGCTGCACGGTGATCGGCTCCACCCTCCCGTCGCGGAGCCTCTCCCACAGGTTGGGCCCGGGCAGCACCGAGCCGTACCGGTAAGGCACGGGATCGCCCGATACCGTCACCCACTTCAGGGTGTTGACGACGACTTCGAGGTCGGGGTACCAGCTGAGGTGGGCCACCTGGCCATGTCGGGACGGGGAAAGCCCCGTGGCGATCGTCGCCAGCGAGACCGAGGTGGTCGTGGCGAAAGGTGCATCGAGTCTCCCGACCAGCGCGTGGCGGAATGATGAGGCACCGGGATGCTCCAACTGGGCAACGCCGAGCCCGTCGAACAAGACGAGCACGTAGCTGTCGGCATCGGGCACCAGGTCGGGATCGGACAGACCATGGGACGGCGAGACACCGGTCATCCGGCTCTCGATCTCCGCCACGAGATTGACCAGGCCCGAGCCGTCGTACGAGGGCGCTTTTTCCATCGTCGTCAGCGTAGAAGGCCGACTTCGACCTCAAACAGGTCATGCGTATACTCGCCCGCGGTCTTGATCCCGACGGCAGAAGAGGAATGAGCACGTACTTCGAGAGCTATCTCACGGTGGGCGCGTTCGCAGCTCTCGGGGCAGTCTTGGTTCTCGTCATGCTTGGAGTGGCGTCGATCATTCGACCCACGAACCCCACCAAGGCGAAGATGACCACCTACGAATGCGGAGTCGATCCGGTGGGCACGGGCTGGAGCCAAACCTACGTTCGGTACTACGTCTTCGGCCTGCTCTTCGTCATCTTCGATGTCGAGGCCGTGTTCATCTTCCCGTGGGCCATCAAGCTCGAGGACCTCGGGATGTTCGGTCTCGTCGAAATGGTGGCCTTCATCGCCATCCTGCTGCTGGGTCTCGTGTACGCCGTCCGCAAGGGAGTTCTTCGTTGGGAGTAGTCCAGAAGTTCGGCGTGCCGAAACCGGTCTCGTGGCTGCTCAACTGGTCCCGGCAGTACTCGCTGTGGATGTTCCAGTTCGGTCTGGCATGTTGCTCGATCGAGATGCTCGCCGCCGCCAGCCCCCGGTACGACATGATGCGATTCGGGATCATCCCCCTGCCTGCGTCACCACGTCAGGCAGATCTGATGGTGGTGGCCGGCACGGTGACCGACAAGATGGCACCCGCCGTGCGGCGGGTGTATGACCAGATGCCAGAGCCCAAGTACGTGATCTCGATGGGCTCCTGTGCCAACTGTGGCGGTCCCTATTGGGATTCATACTCGGTGACCAAGGGTGTTGACCAGATCATCCCGGTCGACGTGTACGTACCGGGGTGCCCGCCCCGCCCGGAAGCCCTCATGGACGGGATCGTCCTCCTGCAGAAGCTGATTAAGAACGAGAACATCAAAGAGAAGTGGAACCGGCGTGACACAGTCCCCGTCTGAGTCGGAGACCGTGACGTCGAGCCCCTCTGACACCGAGGGCGCCGTCGATCCGCTTCGAGAGTTCGCAGACACGGTCGCCGAGGCCGTAGGCGGCCAGGCGATGGTTGCCTTCGAGAACGTGAAGGTGAAGGTGTCGGCGGACCGTTGGGTGGAGACTCACACCATCGCCAGAGACGATCTCGGTCTCGTGTTCTTCTCCTGGCTCTCCGCGATCGATTGGGCAAACGAGACACAGACGGGCGATCCCCTGAAGGACGAGGTGGTGGAGCGAATCGAGGTCCTGACGACGGTTGCCGACCTGGGCGAAGGCCGACGCGTCACCTTCTCGACCGACCTGTCGCATGAGAAGCCCGCGATCGACAGTCTCGTCGAGGTCTACTCCGGGGCCAATTGGCACGAGCGGGAAGCACACGAGATGTTCGGCATCGACTTCAAGGGTCATCCGGATCTGAGTCATCTCTACCTGCCCGAGTCCTTCCTGGGGACACCACTTCGAAAGAGCTATCCCCTGCTCAGTCGTGAGGTCAAACCTTGGCCCGGTACGGTGGATGTCGAGTCGATGCCCGAAACCGGTCCTTCCACTGAGAACCCCGAAGCATGACCTCGATGGACACCGACGCGGTCAGGCATCTCGCCGAGGCTCAGGTTTCGGTCGAGCTGCAGACAGAGGAGATGACCCTCAACATCGGGCCTCAGCACCCCTCGACCCATGGTGTCCTCCGCCTGGTCGCCAGGGTCGACGGGGAGAGAGCCTTCGATGTGAAGCCGGTGATCGGATACATGCATCGCGGCTACGAGAAGCTCTCCGAGGTGCGGACATATCCGCAGATCACCGCTCTCATCAACCGGATCGATTGGGTTTCGGGCTATGCAAACGAGATCCCATTCGTGGTCGCTGCGGAGAAGTTGATGGAGCTCGAGGTTCCGGAGAGGGCCCAGTACATCCGGCTGATTCTCACCGAGATGGCCAGAATCTGCTCACACCTCATGTTTTTGGCCGCCTATCCACTCGAGTTGGGCGCGGGGACACCACTCTTCTTCTCTCTCAAGGAGCGGGAGCGAGTTCTCGATCTGATCGAAGGTGTGACGGGTGGCCGCTTTCATCCCAACTTCAACCGCATCGGCGGGGTCAAGCCGGCATACGGGTCCGGCTCCACGACACGGAAGCAGGCCCAGGACCTGCCCGCCGGTTTCCTCGCCGAGGCCTCGGACGCGATGGCGAGGGTCGATGCGGTATGCGATCAGATCGAAGACCTGGTAACGGGTAACGAGATCATCCTGGCCCGCACGAAGGGAATCGGGATCATCCCGCCGGAAGTGGCGGCGTCATATGGGGTCTCGGGGCCGATCATGCGCGCCTCGGGCATCAGGTTCGATTTGCGCAAGACCGAGAACTACCTGCCCTACGACCGATTCGAGTTCGACATTCCGGTGGGTGAGAACGGAGACTGTTGGGACCGTTGGTGGGTTCGCTTCCAGGAGGTGCGACAGGCGGTCAGGATCGTCCAGCAGGCGATCGACGACATCCCCCCATCGGGCCCGCTGCAAGCCAAGGTGCCCAAGGTGATCAAGGTGCCGGCAGGTGAGACCTATGTCCGTGCCGAGAACCCAAAGGGTGAGATGGGTTACTACCTCGTCTCCGATGGTGGGCAAGGCCCCTACCGGCTGAAGATCCGCTCGGCGAGCTTCTCCAACATCTCCATCCTGCCCTGGATACTGGAGGGGGCGCTGGTGCCGGACATCATCGCCATCATGGGCTCACTCGACTTCGTGCTGGGGGACGTGGACAGGTGATGTGGAAGACGGTGATACGAGGCGGAAGCTGCGGCCGACCGGCGTCTGTCTGCTCGGTGATCGCTGTCCCGCGTCCTCCCGTGAGGGTGAATGCCCCCGCATGCGATGAGCTGTCGACGCGGCAGGCAAACGAGCAAAGTCGGCCGGCATCATGATGGACTTCCTGACCGACGTGTTCGCCAATCCCTGGGTTGCCCTCGGGGGCAAGGTGCTGCTGGTGGCCGTGCTGGTCCCCCTTCTCGCGTTGCTCCTCGGCTTCGCCGAGTTGAAGCTGTCCGCCAAGATGCAGTCCCGCGTCGGCCCTTACTTCGCCGGTGGACGTTGGGGGTGGGCACAGCTCATCGCCGACGGCGTCAAGTTCTTCCAGAAGGAAGATCTGATCCCTGAGGACGCCGATCGTCCCGTGTTCAAGCTGGCTCCGATGCTGGTTCTGATGAGCACTGTGGCCCTGCTCGTCGTTATCCCATTCGGGCCCGATCTCGTGTTCCAGGACCTGTCGGTCGGTGTGTTCTACGCCCTGGCCATCTCCTCGATAGGCACCATCGGCGTGCTGATGGCCGGATGGTCTTCGGCGAACAAGTACTCGCTGATGGGAGGCTTGCGCGCCGCCGGCCAGCTGATCGCCTACGAGCTGCCCCTGGTGCTGGCGGTTGTCGGAGTGGTCATCATGGCCGGGACGATGAGCCTCAGCGGGATCGTCGAAGCGCAAGCCAACGCACCTTTCCCATACTTCATCCCCCAACTCCTCGGGTTCGCGATCTTCATGATCGCCGCACTGGCAGAGCTGACGCGGATCCCATTTGACATGCCGATCGCCGAGTCGGAGTTGGTCATGGGATTCGTGACCGAGTACTCGGGATTCCGGTTCTTGTTCTTCTTCCTCGCCGAGTACGCAAACATGTTCACGATGTCGGCGATAGCCGTGACCCTCTTCCTGGGCGGCTACTGGCTCCCCGGCATCCCCGAATCCACCCTCGCCTACGCCGGCCCGCTGATCCTCGCTGCCAAGGTGTTCCTCCTGGTTTTCGCGATGATCTGGTTCCGTTGGACGTTCCCTCGCTTCCGCGAGGATCAGCTGCAGGCACTGGCATGGAAGTGGCTGATACCACTCGCCCTGCTCAACATCGTCGTCACCGCGGTATTCAAGGTGGTCTTCTGATGATCCCTGAAAGCAACAGGGCCTTCCCCGGCCTCGGCCTGGTCAAAGGTCTCACCGTGACCCTGACCACCATGTTCAAGACCCTCTTCCGCCCCGGCAAGTATCTGGCGACGGTGAACTATCCCAAGGTCAAGGAGACTCCTGTTCCCCGTGCCCGCGGCGTCATAGCCCTCGACCAGGAGGCGTGCACCGTGTGCATGCTCTGTGCCCGCAACTGCCCCGACTGGTGCATCTACATCGAGGGGCACAAGGAGGAGATTCCGCCGGACAAGCCGGGAGGGCGGGTCAAGGTGCGAGCCAAGCTGGACCGTTTCGACATCGACTATGCGCTCTGCATGTACTGCGGGATCTGTGTCGAGGTTTGTCCCTTCGACGCCTTGTTCTGGAGTCCCGAGTACGAGTACGCGGAGCCCCACATGGGTGACATGATGCACGACATGGACCGTCTCCAGGATTGGCTGCAGACGGTCCCCGAACAGCCGGCATTAGAGAAGTGACTCGGTCGCTCCGCTCCCTCGTCGTACTTGGTACTGAGTACTCGGTACTTGGTACGTACTCAGTACTCAGTACTCGGTACTCGGTAC